>CAYZJQ010000001.1:0-81202 GCA_964478805.1 uncultured Halobacteriales archaeon
ACGACGCCGTCACGACCGGTCACCGCCCGTGCCGGGGGGAGCCCGAGCCGTAGACGGCCGGTCCGCCCCCCAGACACACCGATAGGCGTCGAAAGGCCCAACGACCGACCGCGAGGCATTTTACGCGGGCCGTCCCACCGGTCGGTATGACTGAGGACGCGTGGTTCAACTCCGTCGACCCCGGGAACATCGAGGCCGCAGTCGAGCGGCTCCGTACCGGAAGCGCCGACGCGCCCAGCGACTGGCCCACGGTCGCCATGGAGTCGGGGTTCGCGGCCGATGAGGCCGAATACTACGACAGGCTCCACACAGCGACGACAACTGCGACCCGAACGGCAGTCCAGGAGGCCGAACGTGCGGACGACCGTCAGTTGATCCATGCGGTCCGGGCGATGGATGACTGTGAACGAACGGCCAATGAGCTCGCCGAACGACTTCAGGAGTGGGCGGGGAGCCTGTTCGACGACGCAGGAACGGGTGTCGACGGCGCCCGCGAGGTCGCCCAGCGCGACCCGTCCGACCCGACCGAGTCACGGGCGGTGTCGCTGGCAAGCCGTGTCGTTGCCCTCGACAGCGAAGCCGCCGACCTTCGGAGGTATATCGAGCGGACGGCGCCGGACGCGCTGCCGAACCTTGCGCGGCTCGCCGGCCCGGTGCTCGCGGCACGGCTCGTCGCGCTCGCCGGTGGGCTCGAGTCGCTGGCGAAGAAGCCGGCCGGGACGGTACAGGTTCTCGGCGCGGAGGATGCACTGTTCGCACATCTCCGCGGTCGGGCGCCGTCGCCGAAACACGGCGTCATCTACGTGCACGAGTACGTGCGGGGGACACGCCCTGAAGACCGGGGAAGCGCGGCGCGAGCCCTCGCCGGGAAGCTCGCTATCGCCGCGCGCGGTGACTACTATCGCGGGGAGTTCAATCCTGAGATCGAACGGCAACTCGAGAACCGAATGGCCACCATTCGGGCGCGGGCTAACGACAGCGGGGCCACCGATGAGTGAATTCCCCACGGGCGTCGAGCGCCGGAATTTTGACGGCGAGCAGCGGCTCGCCACCCGCGGCGCCCCAGTGTACGGTGAGCCCGTGCGTAACGGCTGGCGCGCGTGGGATGCCCGTCGGTCGAAGCTCGGCGCGATGCTGGAGACTGGGATGACGACCGGACTGGCCGGGGGGGACGTGGTGTTGTATCTGGGTGCAGCCTCGGGAACGACGGTTTCACATGTCGCTGACTTCGCCGGACCGACGTATGCGGTCGAGTTCGCTCCTCGGCCCGCCCGAGACCTGCTCGAGGCCGCGGCCTCGCGGCCCCGACTCTTCCCCCTCTTGAAGGATGCTCGCCGGCCAGAGACGTACGCACATATCGTCGAGCCCGTCGACGTCGTGATCCAAGACGTGGCGACCCGCGGGCAGGCCCGCGTGGCGAACGCGAACGCGCAGTTCCTACGCAAAGGTGGTCGGCTGCTCGCCGTCGTGAAGGCCCGCTCCGAAGACGTAGTCGCGGACCCGACGGCCGTCTTCGAGCGTGAACTTGAGACCTTGCGTGAAACGTACGAGATCCTCGAGACAAAGCGGCTGGAGCCGTTTCATGAGGACCACCTCGCTGTGGTCGCTCGCAAGCGACGGCAGGAGTGACATCCTCCCACGACTACAGTCGTGGGCTTCCCACGCCCGGTGTGCTGATTTGGGAATTTATGTTTGCGACCCGACGTGCCGATGGGAGTGCCACGCTCCCGGTACTCTTATGCTGTGAAGGACTCGGAGGTATCTGATTGTTTACCGTCGGTCTGGTCGTCCGAAGGCTTACGTTTTGTTAAGCCAAATATCAACTCAACTGCTAGTATTCGGACCGTCAATTACGATGGGGAACCATCGTAACGACAACTATTACGTCGCAGTTTGAAGACGTAACAACTTTGATTTCGGTATTTGAGGGCCGTGCGGCGATTCATTCCACGAGTAAACTCGTGGGTTTCTTGGCCTAATCTGTATAAGCTCCCGGTAACGGAACGGCTTTACCGGCGGCGGGTTGACGAACCGCCGATGGAATTGGGGTCGGCCGACGCCTTCGACCGGATGGGGACGCTCGGCATCGAAGAGGAGTTCTTCATCGTCGACGAACGGGGCCGTCCTGCCTCCGGTACGGACGAACTCGTCTATGGAGCCGACCCCCCCGAGCTACTCGAAGGCCGGCTCGACCACGAGCTGTTCAAGTGTGTCATTGAGACTCAGACACCGACCTGTGAGTCGCTCGCCGAGGCAGAGTCCCAACTCGACGCCGTGCGCACGGCGCTGGTCAACCATGCCGCCGCCGCGGATTTCGGGATCGCAGCGGCCGGGCTGCACCCGCTTGCGAAGTGGCGAGAACTCGAACATGCCGAGAAGTCGCGGTACCGCGCCCAGCTCGATCGTATTCAGTACCCACAACACCGGAACACGACCGCTGGCCTCCACATCCACGTCGGCGTCGATGACGCAGACAAAGCCACCTGGATCGCCAACGAGCTTCGGTGGCACCTTCCAGTCATGCTTGCACTGTCGGCGAACTCGCCGTTCTGGAACGGGTTCGACACCGGGCTCGCCTCCGCCCGTGCGACGATCTTTGAGAACCTCCCGAACACCGGGATACCAACCGTGTTCGAAGACTTCGACGAGTACGCAGCCTTCGAGCGGACAATGGTCGAGACCGGATCGATCAATGACCGCGGCGAACTGTGGTACGACGTGCGGCCACACTCGGGCCACGGCACCGTTGAGGTACGCACCCCAGATGGCCAGTCGGACCCAGACCGTGTCATGGCGTTCGTCGAGTACACGGAGGCCCTCGTGACCGATCTTGCGGCGCGGTATGAGGACGGCGAATCCGGCTATAGTCACCGGCGTGAACCGCTTGATGAAAACAAATGGCGCGCTATTCGCCACGGCCACGAGGCGGAACTGCTTGACCGCGAGTTCAAAACGGCGGTGCCGTTGGGTGAACTTGTCGACCGCGAGGCCGACCGACTCGACATCTCCGGGATTCAAACGCTGTATGACGCCGAGTCAGGGGCGGCCCGTCAACGCCGCTTGCGCGCGGAGTCCGTCGACGCGTTGTGTGCGGCGTTACGATTGGACCCGTAGCCCGCCGGGAACAACGCGTTTTTTCTCCCCCGTGTATTACGACCGCGATGTTCCGACATATGTCATCCGACGGCTCTGCGTCCGGCGAGGACGTACGGGAGCGGATCGAGACGGGCACGCAAGAGCTTGACCAACGGGTCGTCGACCTGCTCGCGTGGGTGCTCGACACCGAGACGCGTGCTCGTATCTATATCCATCTTCGACAGCATCCCAACCAAACCAGCGAGGAGATTGCCGAGGGGACTGGGCTGTATCCAAGTACCGTCCGCGAGGCACTGGCAGCACTTCATGAGGAGGGGACGGTGACCCGCGACAAGCGCGAAGCAGCTGGCGCCGGCAACAATCCCTACGAGTACGAGGCCATCGCGCCGTCGGAACTCGTCGCGGGGATTGTTGAGGATGTCCAAGGTGAGCTGAACACAGTGTTCAACCTCGACGATGTGCTCGGTGGGCAACCGAGCCGTGAAGAGACCAGCTCAGGGCCAGTCTCCATCTCGGTGTCCGAGCCGACCGAGACCGACGACGACTGACGCCAGGCGACGACCACTCGGGGAGCGGAACCACTTTACGCGGGCGCGACCTGCGCGGGGATATGCAGGTCGTGCTCGGCGGCACCTTCGACCCGGTCCACGACGGGCACCGGGCGCTTTTTTGCCGCGGCTTCGAACTTGGTGATCTCACCGTTGGCCTGACCAGCGACGACCTCGCTCCACAGACGCGCAACGAAAAGCGCCATGTCCGCCCCTTCGAGACCCGCAAGCAGGATCTTGAAGCGATCCTTGCAGACCTCGCCGCCGAGTACGACCGGGAGTTTACAGTCCGTGAACTGACAAAACCGACCGGCATCGCTACCGAACCAGGGTTCGACGTGCTCATCGTCTCTCCCGAGACGGAGGAAGGAGGCCATGCAGTCAACGAGATTCGCAAAGAGCGCGGCCTTGACCCACTGGCGATCGAAGTTGTCGACCACGTCCGGGCGGAGGACGGTGGCATCATCTCGTCGACTCGGGTGGTCGAAGGCGAGATCGACGTACATGGCAATCTGACGCCCGACAGTGAGGGTCGAGGATTCGAACGAAGCGAGGTCTCTGACAGTGCGAGCGGGGAATAAATGAGCAAACAGGCTGAGTCGTTTGACACCAAACGCGCAGGGGCAACATGCCCATGCGCGGCGACCAGCTAAGCTCGGGAGCACATGCAGTCGACCGGAACGCGGCGTGCCGCACGCCGACTATCCCACCCGCGGGACGGGAAGCCCCGGCGTTTACGCCGGGGAGGATGTCACAGGTATCAGCTTGTGCCCTCGCTAGGTCGGCTTCCCCGAAGCCACGGGAGAGGCCGCCATCGCAGGGGCCCTGAGAACTCTTTGCCGTTGCGAGCCCGAAGTCGATAACCCGCTTTGCCGGGCACTCGTGCCGTTAGTGCCTCTTGTTATCCCGCCGCTGACTCGTGTAGGGCGCGTTTCCGCGCTGCCCCCGAATCGCCGGTCGCTTCGATCCGCTCACCACGAAGGTGGCTCGAGTCCCGCCTCCGACATCAGGTTCTTCCACCGCTGTTGGACGGAGAGGCGAGAGACGCCGACTGCGTCGGCGACGGCGCCCTGTGAGCGACGCTCACTGGTTGCAAGCGTCGCGACGTACAGGGCCGCCGCGAGTGCCGGCCGCTTCGACCGTTCGCCCTCTGGAACCGTCGAGAGGAACAGGTCAGCCGCCCGCGACCGGGTCTCGCCCGGGAGGTCGAGGCGGTCGGCCGCCCGCTCCAGTGCGGCCAGCCATTCAGCGTTTGCCACCTCGTCGCTCGCGCGGTACATGATGGGAGATATTATTCGGGGGATTTAACAGTTTACCACAGGGGCTATCTTCACGCCCGCACTCAACAAACCATGCCCGGGTATGTAGAAGCCGTCTGGCGGGCCGCAGCCGAGGGAGAACCGATGACTGCAGTTGAGACCGCCTATGCTATGCCCGGTGGCCTCGATGACGATCGGTATCAGTGCGGGAACGGCTACTACTCACCGTTCGATGTGTGTGAGGTGACTTTCATCGCCGCAGAGGCGCTCGATAGTATTCACGACCGAGCGGGGATCGACCTCTCAGGCGGCGAACACCGGCGCAACGTCGTCACCCGCGGCGTCGACCTCGGCGAACTGCTGGCGTCGCGATTCCGGATCGGCCAGGTTGTCTTCGAGGGGACGCGCCCACGACCACCGTGTCGTCACGTAGAGGAGGTCGCTGAAATTAAGGGGCTGATGGACGCGCTCCGTGAGCGCGGCGGCATCTGTGCGGACGTGGTCGCAGCCGGCGAGTTCGTGGTTGGTGACGAGATCGAGATCCTTGGGTCGACGGCCGTCGATAGCGACGGCCTCGCCGCGGCTATCGCAGAGCGCGCTGACGAGCAACAAGACTCGTAAGCGGACCTGAGCACGGTACTGTGTGTCACAAGTATCTGCACGCAAGGCGCTCGGCTTCGCCGTCGAGCGCGCGAATCTCCTCCTGTACGGGGTCGTGACACTCGACTGGCTTGTATTCTCTGAGGGGCTACAATGAGTTAGCTGCACACTTACTAACGTGCTCGCCGACCTCCACGCCGTGTTCGGCACCGTCCGCGCCCTGCTCCGGATTAGTGAGGGCGTCGTGCTGCTCGCCGGGCTCGTCGGATTAGGCCAGCGGGCCGTGGCTGAGACAGCACGAGAGAGCGACACCTTCTTTCCGGGACCGGCGGTAGCAGAAAGTGCGCGCGGGTAGCCAAGCCAGGCCAACGGCGCAGCGCTTAGGACGCTGTCTCGTAGGAGTCCGCCGGTTCGAATCCGGTCCCGCGCATTTCTGCTGCGAGCGACGAAATCGCTCAGTTGATTCGAACCGAAGCGTAGGGTGAATGGAAGCGAGTACAACCAGAGGGTGGTTCGAAACCAGTCCCACACACGCCCAGCACAACGACCTAAGCGTGACACGTGTCGCAACGAGTCCCGTTCAGCGCTCTCGCAGGCGGGTGATTACGCGTTTCCGTGGAAATTGGGGCTACTAGTCGACGACAAAGATCTCCGACGCGATCAGGCCTCACGCAGTTCCGCGAACGTCTCGCGGACGTTCTCGACGGCGGCCGCCTTCTTTGCCGGATACGCCTCGACCTTTGCCCGGAGTGTGATACCGTTGCCGCGTTCCACCTGCCCGCGAAATGCCGACTGCTTGTCCACTGCGAGAAAGAAGGTGCAGTCGTCGTCGACCCGCTGGTCCAACTCCGCGACAACGCCCTCGATGTCGTCGAGTTCTGCCAACGTCGACAGGACGTGACGCATCTCGTCAGCCCGTTCGAGTCGCACCGAGAGGACGAGGATGCGGTCGCCGTGAAACCCTTCGGTCACCTGGCGGTCCAGTTCCAGATCCGCGTCGCCGGGAAGGAACGTCCGAATCGCGTCGCCGACCCGCTTTTCGTCCTCAGTCGCGTAGCAGAACGCGCGAAGGTCGACGTAGTGGAACGGGACCGCACTGGCCATCTGGAGCTACTCCTCGTCGTCCGCGTCCGCGTCGTCGGCTGGCGAGAGAGCGTCTTGCGCGATGCCCGCCTCCTGGCCGCCCTCGAAAGAGATGACGTACTGCTCGTCACCGAACATCGTCTCTGAGACCGTCTCGACCGTGCCGGCCTCACCGTCGAAGTCGCTGTGCTCGTCGTGCAGGACGACCCTGTCGCCTTCGTTGAAGCTCATGACGGGTTCTACCTCCGAGCGAGCCAAAAGGTCGTCGTTTCCGGGGCGCGACGACCTGTCACCACTCGACGCCGTCGCGCGACTCGGCGTCCATCCGACGGAGCGCAGCTGTCGCGGTCGCGGTGTCGTAGCCGAACAGCACCGACTCACCGTACTCGGCCGCCACCTCGGTCGCGTGGACCAGGTCGTCGACGTCGATGTTCACGGCGTACAGCTCAACCGACAGCGGCGTAGAGAGCCGGTCAGCGAAGCCTGAGGCGATGACCTCGAGCCAGTAGGTCGTGCCGTAGTGGGTGTCGTACAGCGGGACGACGAACTCGTCGACCAGCGGCTCGAGCGCGTCGAGGTCGAGCCCGGCTCGCTCGTAGAGATGGTCGCCGTAGGGGTCCGGATATAGCGTGAAGTACGTCGTCCCAGGGATCCGATCGACCGCGGCCTCGACGAACTCGGTGATGACCGAGGCCCGCCACGCGAACCGATCTGCCTGCGTAGTCTCGGCGGGTGGAGGTCCCTCATCACGCTCGTGCCGCTCCTCGACCCAGGACTCGAACTGCTCGTTACAGCGGTCGCAGTAACAGTATTCCGGCCGGGGAAACCCGACGTCATCGAGGCGCACGTCACCGTTGACGGCGGCGCAGTCCTCAATAATCTCCAGCAGCCCCTCGCGGTACTCCTCGTGGGTAGGGCAGACGTACGCCCAGTCGAAGTAGGTGCGGTCCCGGGTTGCCTCCTGTCCCTCGGGATTGACCGGAACGAGATCTCGTGTCTCCGAGGCAGCCGCGTTGTCGCCGAAGCACGAGATCATGTTTACCGCGCCGGCGAGCGGCTCATTCGACCGCCCAGAGACGTCTTTCACCTCATAGAATGCGCGGTCGAAGGCCGCCGACTCGGTGTCCTCGGCGTTCCGTGTGACGACACCATACATAGGATTCGGTAGCCGTGGCTCGGAGGTAAGTTGTTCGGAACGTCCGGTGATGACGACCGGAGCTGGCTACCGTCGTACGAGAACGGCAGCGACGATGACAACGGCGAGCAGGGCGACGACGAGCGCTTTCTTCGACATACTTGCCGGTACGGCCGGCGGGAGCAAAGGTCTTTGCCTCTCTCAAGGGCGCTGCGGCTCAGGAGGTGTCGATATGGGTGGCAATGTCCTCGCGGACAATAGTGTCACAGTAGCCACAGCGGACGCCGTCTGAGAGCACTTCGAACGTCGAGTCGACGGGTTCACCCTCCGTCGTGATACAGTTGGTATTGGGACACGAGAGGACACCGACGACGCGCGCCGGCCGGGAGACCCGGAGTTTGTCAGTCACCTCGTACTCGCGAACAATGTTGATAGTGGCGTGGGGGGCGATGAGCGAAAGGACATCCACTTCGTCACCGCTGAGTTCGCGATCTTCGACCTTTACGATGTCTTTGCGGCCAAGCCGACCTGACGGCACGTTCATGCCGACACTGACCTCCTCGCCACGTGATCCATCGATATCGAGGATCGCGAGGACGTTCAACGCTTGGCCACCCGGGATGTGGTCGATAACGGTACCATTCTGAATCTTCGAGACGCGGAGTTCGGTGTCTGGCTCGGTCATGGCAACATCGAGTCAAGTAGGGCCATCCGGACAGGCACGCCGTTGTGTGCCTGCTGGAAGTAGTGTGCGTGGTTGGTTTGGTCGACGTCAGGCGCAATTTCGTCCACCCGGGGAAGTGGGTGCATCACCGTGAGATCGTCGCGGGCGGCCTCAAGCAGGTCGGCATCGATACGATACTGGCCGGCAACCTTTCGATACTCGTTCTCGTCGGGGAACCGCTCGCGCTGGATGCGGGTGACATATAGGACATCCAAATCCGCGAGAACGGAGGCCAATTCAGTGTGTTCTTTGACGACCGCACCGGACTCGTGAAGATCAAACCGGACGTTGCGGGGGAGATTAAGTGACTCCGGGCTGATAAAGTGCATCCGCGCGTCGAAGGTTGTGAGCGCGGCCGCCAGCGAGTGGACCGTCCGACCGTACTTCAGGTCTCCCATGATGCCGACAGTCAGGTCGTCGAGACCGGAACTCTCACGCATCGTGAAGAGGTCAAGCAGGGTCTGAGTAGGATGCTGGCCGGCACCATCACCCGCATTAATCACGGGGACATCAACGAACTCAGAGGCCAGTTGTGCCGCTCCCTCGCTCGGATGGCGGAGCACGATAGCGTCGGTGTATCCAGCGATGACGCGCATCGTGTCGGCCAGCGATTCCCCTTTCTTGACCGATGAAGACTCGACGGGACCCATATCGACGCTATCGCCACCAAGCCGCTTGATAGCGGTGTCGAAGCTCATCTTCGTGCGCGTGCTCGGCTCGAAAAAGCAGAGCCCAAGCAGCGCGTCGGGGTGTGCACCGGCGACGGTCCCGGGGTCGGCAGCGATCTCAGCGGCACGGTCAAGCACCGCCTCGATATCGCCCCGGGAGAGTTGTTTCGCCCCGATGAGGTGGTCGTGTCGCATCACTGGAGACCCGCCTTCTCGGACCTTCAATCTCCCGACCCATGTTTCGCAGATTCGGTCCCCGAGATGCGGTCACCCTCGCCAGGGTTGTTGACGCCGTGACGATCAAGAGTGGAGGAGATATCACGAAACCGAGCGCTCGCGCCGCCGTGATACGGCCCGGAGCCAGCCGGCGATCGGCGTAAACACAGATTCTCGACCCGGCGTGACGGTCGTGGTTCCCGACAACGCTGGCATCGCACAGCGTGTCGGTCAGCGGCTTGATGAAGTTGTGCCCTCAACGAATCGTCCTAACTGTGATCTTGACGGGTCGAGCCACCGGACAGCGTTCAGGCGTACATTCAGGATAGCCAGAAGTGTTAACACTGGTGCTAGACTGTTCTTGTTACAGTGGTGAACAGACTCCGAACCGGAATCGACGTCCTCGATCGAAAACTCGAGGGCGGAATCCCGGCCGGCAGCATCGTCGCGCTGCAAGCCGAGCCGGCCAGCCAGGCGGAGCTGTTCCTGTATGAACTTACGGCGACCCGTGGGACCCTGTATCTCTCGCTTGACCGATCGGACGACGCTGTCGCGGCGAGTATTCGTGACGCTGACACCCGAACCGGCGACCCGACGGTTCGGTCGGTAGGTGGCGATGCGCCCATCGACAACGCGACGAAACTTGTCTCGGCGTTGCCGGAGGCATCAAATCTCATTGTCGATCCGGTCGATGTATTGGAACGACAGGAGGCTCCCCGGTTCCGCAACTTTATGAACGATCTCCAGAACCACATCTATAACACGGGGTCGCTCGCGGTCGTCCACTGCCTCAAGGGACGCGACGTACCAGGCAACCGCGACACGACACTCCATATGGCCGATGTCGTATTCGACCTCCGAACAACGGTGAAAGGTGACCGCGTCGAAAACCGCCTTGCGATCCCGAAGTTCCGTGGCGGCGCCGCAGTCTCCGATATCGTGAAACTGGAACTCGCCGATGAAGTCGCCATCGACACCTCACGCGATATTGCCTGAGCTGATAGAGCTACCCGGTGGGCGACCTGTCCAGTGATAGTCCTGCGTGCCAGCGCTCCGCACCCGCCTCGGCTTTCACCCGGTCCATCTCCGCGAGGATCGCAGCCGCCCGCGAGGCGACCTTACCCGCCCGACGCTCTCCCTCGGTGCGAAACTCCCCAGTGACACGGTTGGCGTAGACGGTACAGACTGCGCCGGCCCGGAGGCCGTACAGATTCGCCACAGTGAGAATCGCCGAGGCCTCCATCTCGAAGTTGAGCACGCCAGCCTCACGGAGCTCGTCGACTAGCTCAGCGGCGCCCGCCGCTTCGAAGCCCCCGAATCCAGGACGGCCCTGCCCGGCGTAGAAAGAATCCGTCGAGCAAGTAACGCCACAGTGGTACCTGTAGCCGAGTTCTTCACATGCCGTCACAAGCGCCGTGACGACCTCCGGGTCAGCCGACGCCGGGTAGCCGTCGCGAACGTACTCGCTGGACGTCCCCTCCTGACGGACTGCCCCCGTCGTAATCACGAGGTCGCCGATATCCATTCCCGGCTGGATCGCGCCACACGAGCCGACGCGCAGGAACGTCCCGGAGCCCAGTCGTGCATGCTCTTCGACCGCGATGGCCGCTGACGGCGACCCGATGCCAGTTGAGGTGACGGTCACTGGCTCGCCGTCGTATCGTCCGGTCACTGTGCGGTACTCACGATGAAACCCAGTCTCCTCGGCGTCGTCCCAGCCCTCGGCGATCTTTGGCACGCGCTCGGGGTCACCAGGGAGTAAGACGGGCCCAGCGGTGTCGTCCCGCCCGATACCAAGGTGATACTGGACCTCACTGTTGGGGTCCTCGCTATCGGTCATGGCCGTGTGTGGGCCGACGTGAGCCTAATCGTTGTCGGGTCGCCGACGGCGTGGTGTGGCATTCGTTCGAGTCCCGGAGGTAGCTCGCGCCTACGCCAATCAGTTGATGGACACGAACCTGACGGTAACGACCGCCTTCTCCCGCGACAAACAGCCCCCAGTGTGCGTGACGGCCAACGACGCTGGAGGTTGCGGTCCGACCGCCCGAAGCCGAGAGTCCCCCCGGTCCACGAGCAGCGGCGCTCACCGAGCTCCCCGGGTGGTTGCGGGGGGCCGGCGGTCCGATACCCACGTCGGATTCGCGATCGACGGTCTCGTGGTCATCGTCGCGAACGCAGCCGGCGCCGACCTCCCGTCGATTGGGGCACTCCTGGAGACGAGGGCTCACCATGGCCGTCGAGTGCTAGTCGGCGCCACTGTCACTGCAGTCGGCTGTTCACCTTCATGACCTTCGGACGAATTACTTCCCGAGCGCCTCGCGGTCGATGGTGTTCGGGATCAGGTCACCAAGCTCGTACGCGGTCACCGAGTCGCCCTCATCGCAGTAAACCGGCAGGTCGACCGCACAGAATTCTGCGAGCGTTTGACGACACATTCCGCAGGGCGTGACGCCGTCTCGGACGCCGGAGGAAACGGCCAGAGCATCGAACTCGTGGTATCCGTCCCGAACGGCTGCCGCGACGGCCACCTCCTCGGCGTGCAGCGAGTTGGAGTAGTTCGCGTTCTCGATGTTGCAGCCGGTGTAGACAGTACCGTCGTCGGTCCGCAGGCCAGCCCCGACCCGGTATTCCGAGTAGGGGACATAAGCGGCCTCAAGCGCGTCACGTGCCGCATCGACCAGAGCCGCGGTATCTGCATCCATACCAGAAGAGCCACCCCTGGCCCGATAGCTCTCCCGGTCGCCCGGGTCTCACTCCCCCTCGCCGGACTCATAGTGGTCGCCCGCAGCCTCGGGGATGCGGGTGCGACCAACCAGCGCGAGAACGACAATGACTGTGACGAACGGGATGATACGGACGAGTTGGCCCGGAAGGCCGGTACCACTGGTTTGGAGCCCAACCTGTAAGGCGTCCAGCCCGGCGAACAACAACGTCGAGAGAAACGCGCCGAGCGGATTGTAGTTGCCGAACAGGTAGGCAACGATAGCAATAAACCCCTTCCCGTTGACCATCGTCGGACCGTTACCGGTGAACTGACCGATCCCCAGCGCCAGCGCCGATCCGCCCATCCCAGCGAACACGCCTGAGAGGAGCACGGCCGCGTACCGGACCCGGGAGACATCCACACCGGCGGTGTCCAGCGCCTTCGGGTTCTCACCGCTCGCGCGGACCCACCGCCCGAAGCTCGTTCGGTTTAGCAGGTACCACGCCGCCGCAACGGTCAGGAACATCAGATAGATCGACAGCGAGGAATTAAGCAATACGTCTGCGATGAAGAGAAACGGTCGGGTAAGCGCTCCCAGCACAAAGTCGGCAGGGCCATCGACGACGGCCATACCGAGGTCAGGAACGTCGAGCCGCTGTGGGATGGCACCGGTATCGGGCAGGAAGCCGAGCAGCTCTGGTGGCGTGGGAACGGTCCCGACGCTCGCGGTGTTAGGGCCGCCATAGACGACCTGTGAGGCAAACGGCGCTAATCCCAAAGCGATGAGCCACACCGCGAGACCGGCGATGATTTGATCGGCTTTGAATTCGATACAGACGACTGCAAAGAGCAGCGACAGCAGGGTTGAGGCGAGCACGCCAAGCCAGAAGCCAGCGAGGATACTTCCGGTTACGTCCGAGAGCCACACGGCAGTGAACGCCGCGATGATAAGCAGCCCCTCCAGACCGATGTTGATAACCCCGCTTTTTTCAGCGAAGATGCCCCCAATCGCCGCCAGCGCGATCGGCACTGACAGCCGGAGCGCCGATTCCATCGTGGACTCCTGGACGAGCACCGTGAGCAGGGTACCGAAGAGAGAGCGTGGACGGACGGTTCCGATCACTGCGACGGCAGCAAGCAGAATGAGTCCCCCGATGACACCGTAACCGCGCCGCCCGCTCGGGAAGCGGTCGGCAAGTCGCGCGAAAAGTGACTCACTCATCGTCTCCACCTCCGTCGTCCTCTGACTTCCTGTCGCGGAAAGCCGCCGCAGATTGTGACTCCTCCGCTCGCGTCCCACCGTCCGCCACAACGCGAGCCGCACCCTCGCGAGTGCGCCGCCGGACCGACTCCGCGCGTCGGCCGATGAGCCGGAAGAACTCCGGCATCGCGACAAAGAGGATAATAAGCCCCCGAAGGACCCCCACCAGCTGTGGGGGCACATCGGTCGCGAAATCAACCACGACCGCGCCAGACTTCAACACGCCGAACAGCAGTGCGGCAAAGCCCACGCCCAGCGGGTTGTTCCCCGCGAGGATGGAGACGGTAATCCCGTCGAATCCGTACGCCGGGACGCCCGTCTGATACTTGCCGAGAATCATCATCACGTACAGCGCCCCACCAATGCCGCCGAGCGCTCCCGAGAGCGCGAAACTTGAGACGACGGTGCGGGCAGCGTTAACGCCGCCGTACTCGGCGGCTTCCGGTTGAAGCCCGCTGGTTCGGAGCTCATACCCAAAAGTCGTGTGCGAGAGCAGGTAGTAGACAGCACCAACGAGCAGCAAGCCGACAGCCAGCGCGAGGATCGAGAAGTTCGTCCGCGGATCGAACAGAAGCGATGGGAACCCGGCATATTCTGGCAGTGACCGGGTCTGTGTCGCCGCGCTCTCAGGATCTTTGAACCGGTTGAGTACGAGATAGCCGACTACCCCCGTTGCGACGAAATTCAGCATGATAGTCGTGATCACCTCGTTGGCGTCGGCGTATGCTTTCAACAGACCGGGAATCGCGCCATAGAACCCGCCACCGACGGCGCCAGCGATCAGCCCCAGCGGAACGAGCAGGAGCGTCCCAACCAGCCCCGAGACCAGCGGCGCAGCCGCGAGAACGGCCAGCGCGCTCGTGAGGCCGCCCACCACCAGTTGCCCTTGCGTCCCGATATTGAAGATACCGGCGCGGAAAGCGACGGCAACCGACAAACCAGTGAATACGAGTACGGTTGTCTCACGCAGGGTCACAGCGACCTGCGAATTCACCGGACTCCACTCCTCGCGGAACGGGTTCACTGACCCGCCTGAGAGCGGCGAGAGCGGGCCCCACCCCTGCTTAAGTGGGTCGCCGAGTGCACCGAGAAACAGTCGGTCGTAGACGGCAACCGGGTCGTAACAGAAGCCGACACGAAACAACGACGGCAGACCGAACGGCGTCGGATGAGTGAGCACGAACGCCGCCGTTGAGCATTCCGCCACCCGACCGGAAGCAAGGATAATCCCCGTGCCGACGATAACAGCGAGCAGGAGGGACGCGACGCTGATCGCGAACCGTTCCGTCGCCGATGCGTCGACGAGCCGGGCCAGCAATTTCTCGGCGCGCGTCCGAGCGCTGGATCCGCTCACTGCTCGATCCCCTCGTTGGCGGCGCGCTCTGGTTCGAGCTCGCGTGTCGGCTGTTCGCCGGCCATCAGCAGCCCAAGTTCCTCCTCGGTCACGTCGTTGGGATCGACGACGCCCATCAACTCGCCGCCGTGCATCACGGCCAGCCGGTCGGAGAGCGACTGCACCTCCTCGAGCTTCGAGGAGACGAGTAGCACGGCGCCACCGGAGTCACGCAGGTCGAGCAGCCGCTCGTGGATGAACTCCGTCGACCCGATGTCCACTCCGCGGGTAGGGTGGGTCGCGACAAGCACCGACGGGTCATGTTCGAACTCTCGGCCAACAATAAACTTCTGCTGATTGCCTCCCGACAGTGCGGCGGCCTCGGCGCTCGCGTTCGGTGGGCGCACGTCATACGCCTCGATGATATTCTCCGCGTGACCGCGAGTATGCGCCCAATCGATGCGGCCGCCGCGCGCAAAGCCACTGTCATGCTGGTTGCCGAGTAGGCCGTTCTCAACGAGGTCGAAATCCATTACCAGCCCGCGCTCCTGGCGGTCCTCCGGAATATAAGCCATCCCCGCGTCGATTCGCTCTCGACGCGACCAGTCAGTCACGTCGGTCCCTTCGAACGTGACCGTACCCGCGGCTGGTCGAGCCATCCCAGTGACTGCGGCGACGAGTTCGGCCTGGCCGTTGCCATCCACACCGGCAATGCCGAACACTTCGCCCTCTCTGACTGAAAAAGAGACTTTCTCAACCGCGCGGACTCCACGGTCATCGTCTACCGAGAGATCATCAACGGCGAGGACGACCTCACCGGGGTCACCCGATGCACCGGCCGTTTCAAGCAGTACCTCCCGCCCAACCATCAACTCTGCGAGCGCCTCGGAGGTCGTCTCGTCGGTCGCGAGGCTACCAACGTTGCGCCCGTCCCGGAGGACGGTCACCTCGTCGGCGGCTTCCAGTGCCTCGCCGAGTTTGTGAGTGATGAAAATGATTGTTTTCCCTGCGTCGGTGAGCTCTTCAAGCACGTCGAAGAGGTCCTCAACCTCTTGGGGAGTGAGCACCGCTGTTGGCTCGTCGAGAATGAGGATGTCGGCGCCTCGATAAAGCGCTTTGAGGATTTCGACCCGTTGTTGAACGCCGACGCTGATGTCCTCAATACGCGCGTCCGGATTGACGTCGAAGCCGTACTGTTCGCTGAGGTCGACCACGGCCTCGCGGGCAGCGTCGCGGTCGACTGCGAGCCCGCCCCACTTGCGTGGCTCGTTCCCGAGCGTGACATTCTCGGCGACAGTCATGGGATCGACCAACATGAAATGTTGATGAATCATCCCGACGCCAGCGTCGATGGCGTCGCGGGGCGAGTCGAACCGTCGCTCGGTTCCGTTCACAACGACCCGGCCCTCGGTGGGCCGGTACAGTCCGTAGAGGACGTTCATAAGGGTAGTCTTGCCAGCGCCGTTCTCGCCGAGTAGAGCGTGGACGCTGCCGCGCTCAACCTCGAGGGTCACGTCGTCGTTCGCGACGACCCCCGGAAACCGCTTGGTGATCCCGTCGAGGTGGACGGCTCGACTCATCCGGCCTTAGGCGTTGTTCGGGTCGGTCGGAACATCGACCTCGCCGTCGACAATAGCCGTACGGGCGTCCCCGATAGTTGACTGCACCTCGGACGGGATGGCCTCGCCCAACTGCTGGCCGTAGACGATACCAACACCCTCGGCCTCCAGCCCGAGCGCGGTCACCGAGCCACCGGGGAAGTCACCCTCGACCTGAGCTTCGACGGCATCGAAGACTGCCGTGTCGACGCGTTTGACCATCGACGCGAGGATCACGTCGGCATAGGAGTCGCGCGTCACCGACTGGTCGCGGTCAACCCCGATAGCGAACCGGCCCTGCTCTTGCGCGGCCCGGAAGACACCGGTACCGGTGTTTCCGGACGCGTGATAGATGACGTCCGCTCCGGAGTTGTACATCGACAGCGCGGCCTCCTGGCCGCCCTGTGGGTCGTTGAACGAGCCGACGTAGTTGGTCTGGACATCAACGTCGTCGTTCGCGGCCTTCACACCCGCCGTGTACCCTGCCTCGAACCGCCGGATGAGATCGGATTCGACGCCGCCGACGAAGCCGACGTTCGTTGAATCGGACTGGGTCGAGCCGGCGCCGGCCGAGAACGACCGCGTCGTGAGCAGCCCGGCCAGCTGGCCGACCAGGTACGATCCCTCCTCCTCTGCGAACACGTAGGAGGCGACGTTCGGCTCATCGACCACCGAGTCGACGATCTGGAAGTTCTGCTCTGGATACTGCGCTGCGTTCTCACCGAGCGCATCCGCCTGCAGGAAGCCGATACACGACACGAGATCGTAGTCTGGGTCCGTTGACTGGGCGAACTGCTGTTGAAGATTCGCAAAATCAGCAACCTCCTGTGGCTGGGCCTCCTGGAACTGGACATCGAGTTCCTCTGCAGCCCGCTGAATGCCTGTCTGCGCCTGGTCGTTGAACGAGCCGTCGCCCAGCCCGCCCGTTGCGTATACCATTCCGACATTGACCGGATCCGGTGTCGGCGTCGCGGTCTCGTCGTCCTCATTTGAGTCGGAGTCGTCGCCGTCGTCCATCGGCGTGTCCGTGGCAGTCGAGTCCGCCGATGGACCGCCGGTGCAGCCAGCGAGCCCCGCGATACCTGCTACCCCCACACCAGTGATGAACCGCCGCCTGTCGAGTACCATCTCGGCTGAACGCCCGTCTCGCCGGTGTATAAGAACTGCGAAACGGTCCCCCGGTGAGATATATATAGTGGTACTTAAGCGGACCCGATCTCGACCGGTACCTCAAGTCAGGTACCGCCGCTGGCTACAGTGCAGCTTCAACGATATCACGCGCCCGTTTGACCAGCGCGTCCACGTCGTCAGCCTCGGCGTAGACCCGCACGTACGGCTCCGTTCCAGACGGCCGAACAAGCACCCATGAGGCGTCCTCTCGCTCCACGCGAACCCCATACTCGGTGTCGACGACCGCGTTAGGGAACGCGTCCGGCAACGCGTCGGCGACTATCTCCATCACCTGCGCCTTTCGGGCGTCGGGACACGGCACCGAAACTTTCCGGTATGGGCGCTCGGTCACGGCCGCGCGCAGGGCATCAAGAGAGTCGGCAGCGACCAAGCGAACGAGTACGGCCGCGCTCGCCACACCGTCGATCCACGGACCCTGTTTGGGGTGGATATGTTTCCACGGCTCCGCGGCAAACGCCACCTCGGTCCCTTCGTCGCCACGTGCTCGCACAGCGGCGATACCTTCATGAAGAGCACCCAGACGCACGCGCTCAACGCGGCCGCCAACCGCTCGAACCCGGTCATCGATGCGAGCGGAAGCGTTCGGTGTCGTGACGACTACGGGGTCAGTAGCATCACTCGCAGCGACAAACCGCTCGGCAATCACAGCGACGACCGTGTCTTCGTGTACCACCTCGCCGTCGGCGTCGACGACGGCGATCCGGTCGGCGTCGCCGTCGTGCCCGATCCCGAGATCCGCGTCCCCGTCGCGGACGAACGCCCGAAGCTCCGCAAGCGACTCCGCGGTTGGCTTCGATTCGCGGGCCGGAAAGTGGCCGTCTACCTGTGCGTTGAGCGCGACCACCTCGGCTCCAAGCGCGCGCAGAACTTGTGGGGTCACACGACCCCCCATCCCCGTCCCGCAGTCCACGGCAACGGTTAGATCGTCGGGGGCTCCGCCGTAGCCGCTCGCATACGCGATAACGGCCTCGCGGTAATCTTTGAGGATGCTCGCCTCTTCGCTCGTCGAAAACTGGTCCCACGCGACCGGCGGCTCCAATGTCTCAACCGACTCCTCGATTGCCCTCTCGGCCTCGCGGTCGTACTCCTGACCATCCCGGAACAATTTCAGCCCGTTGTCGGTCGGCGGGTTGTGACTTGCCGTCACCATCACCCCTCGGCAGCCGCGGCTGGCGTAGGCGAGCCCCGGCGTCGGTACCCGGCCGACGCGGACACTTCGCGCGCCACCGGACTGCAGCCCTGCGGCAACGGCGTCCGCGAGCGCGCTGCCCGTCTCTCGACCGTCTCGACCGACGACGAATGTCGGCGTCGACACCCCCGGCTCGGCTGCGTGTAGTGCCACGGCCCGGCCCACGGATAGTGCGAGCGCTGGCGTGACTCGCTCACGGACGTCACCACGGATTCCCGCGGTCCCGAATAAATCCATGCGCGAGCGTTCGCCGGGGCCTACTTAGGTGTCCCGTCCTGCTGGAGGCGCCCTCAGAGCTCGACGCCGCTTGGGATCAGCGAGTGTTGACGAAGCAGCTCGCCGTCCGCGTCGTAAACAAGGAACGTCCCCTTCTCGTGTTCAAACCGGGTCTCGCCGTCAACGGCAACCCGGATCCGGTAACGATGCTCTTCGTCGGTTTCTTTCCCGAATTCGCGGGCCGCGTCGACGAACGCCAGCACGTCCTCGCCCTCTGCGTTGAGTTCGAGAATAAACTCACCAGTGACTCGATTCGTCACGGCGACGACGCCCGTCGGCGACTCGTCGACCGGCCCTTGGAGCCGGTACGCCACGTCGATCGACTCGCCGACCAGTGGCTCGCCGTCGGCGTCGGTAAGCCGCTCAAGGAGCTCTTCCGCGGGCCCCTCGAAGTCGATCGACACCGTTGGCACCTCGTCGGCGTCGAGGTTGGTCGCCTCCAGCGTGAAATAATCTCGCCGCATCTACTGGCCTTACGAGAGGCGTGCGGAAGAACGTAACGGGCCGGGCAAGCGTCGATTCCGACGTCTGGCGTCCGTCCCGACAGGTTTTACCCCGGTGCCACCGCCGACGTGGTATGGCATGGGTCGACTCCGAGTACGCCGGGGCGCTCGCTGTCGTCGCTGCGTGGCTCTCCGTGCTGCTCCCCTGGACGGTCTCCCTCCGGACGGGGCGACTGCTCGGCGAGAATGCCTCGCTTGTAGTCGTTCGTTTTCCGTTCGCAATGTTCCAGTTCCTCTTTGGCCCCGAAGTACAAGGGTTCGATACCCTCGTCCCTGTGTGGGAGGCACCGTGGTTTCCTGCCGACGCACCGCCGGGACTCGCCGACCTCACCACCGTCTCGAACGCTTACGCTGTATGGCTCGTCGGCGCCGGCATACTCGCAGCCGCGTTCGGGCTCTCGCTCGTCTACTATGCTCGCGATGAGGCCGTTGAGGCGAACGTGCCGATCGATCCCGTCCACGTGATGGGCGCGCTGCTTGCAGTCGGGGGAGCTACGCTCCTTCTCTCGACACTTGTGCTCTTCGGCCCCCTTGCCGGCATTACCGTCCCCGTCGGGGCAATCATCGTCCCGCTATTGGGAGGCGTTCTATTGCGAACTGAACGGGCCAAGGTCAAGGATGAGAGCTGACGGCTGCGACTCAGCATCGCAACTCGCGCGTGCATTGAAGTGTATCGCGTGCTGATGGCGTACAACGCTGGTCACTCCACAATGCCAGAACCGTCAGATGAAGGGGTGTTCGCCACCGTTCGGCGGGCGCTCACCGTGCTCCGTGGGACACGGGTCGACGCGTCGAACTACGTGCCCGAGCGACACGGGGCACTCGCCCCAGCGACGGTCGATGCCGTCGGCACAGAGGTAGGCCGCTACTGGCTGAACGCGCCCTACTCGTACGCCTCGATCCGCTACGACGACACAGAAAGCGAACACCGGTACGTCGTGGTGGAGCCAGAGCTATCGGCGGACCTCGCGGCTCTCCTCGACCGGCTCTACGACGACGTCCGTGATCCATTGCTCTACCGCGAGGACGCCCGCGGTGATCCGGAGGCGCTGCTCCGCAAGGAGCTCCGAGACCGACTCGAGGAATACGGCATCGAGGTCACCGTTGCGGACGTCCATCGGCTGTTCTACTACCTATGGCGTCGCTTTCGCGGCTTCGGCCGACTTGACCCGCTAATGCATGACGACCGCATCGAAGACATCTCTTGTGACGGGTACGACGTGCCACTGTACGCGTATCACGACGAGTACCAAGACATCGCGACGAGCGTCTCCTTCGGTGCCGATGAGCTCGACTCGTTCGTCATTCGAATGGCCCAACAGGCGGGACAACACATCTCTGTCGGCAACCCTGTCGTTGGGACAACCCTTGCTGATGGGTCCCGCGCTGAATTGACTCTTGACGAGGAAGTCACCCCTCGCGGCTCAGCGTTCACGATCCGCAAGTACAGCGATGAGCCGTTCACGCCCGTCGACCTGCTTGAGTTCGGCACGTTCTCGCTTGAGCAGATGGCCTACCTCTGGCTCGCCATTGAGAACAACAAGAACATCGTCTTCGCCGGAGGGACCGCGTCGGGTAAGACCACCTCAATGAACGCGATCTCGATGTTCATTCCGCCGCGTTCGAAGCTCATTACGATCGAGGACACTCGCGAACTGTCGCTGTACCACGACAACTGGCTCTCCTCAGTGACCCGAGACCGTCTTGACGAGGAGTCAAACGTGACGATGTACGACCTTCTCCGCAGCGCCCTGCGCCACCGTCCTGAGTACATTCTCGTCGGCGAGGTGCGTGGCGAGGAGGCTATCACGCTGTTTCAGGCGATGAACACTGGCCATACGACGCTGTCAACGATGCACGCCGACTCCGTGCAGACGGTCATCAACCGGCTGGAGAACGAACCGATCAACGTGCCGCGGCCGATGGTCCAGTCGCTGGACGTGCTCTGTGTGCAAGTGCTTGCTCGGCGGGGCGAACAGCGGGTCCGGCGAGCTGGAACCGTTGCGGAGATCGAGGGGATTGATCAGCGGACCGGTGAGCTCGATTACTCCAACGCCTACGAGTGGCGCACCAGCGATGACACGTTCCGTGAGGGGAACCGTAACCTGCTCGACGAGATCCGTGACGAGCGCGGCTGGTCGCAGGCGGAGCTGTTGCGCGAACTGCGCCGTCGCCGGGGGTTTCTCTCAACGCTGCAGGACGAAGGTGTCAGAAACTACCAGCGGTTTACCGCGCTCGTTAACGCCTACTACGCCGACCCTGAGCGGACGCTTAATCGGCTGGGCGTCGGGTCGGCAGCCGAGCCGGGTGACGGGCGAGGAGCGGAGAACGTGGAGGCCGACGACGACTGATGGCCTCCGCCCTCCCGTTCCTTCCGCTGGGCGTGGCCTTAGCGCTGCTCGGCCTGCTCGCTATCGCCGATGCTGTCCGTCCGATCGACCGTACGTTCGATCGCGTTTCATGGGCGCTGTTCGACGGAGGGAGCATCAAGCGAGACATCAACCGGGAGCGAACCCTCAGATCGGCCGGTATCGGGACGCCATACGAACTGTATCAGACGCGGACACTGCTTGATTCGGCGCTCGCCGCCTTGGCCGGCGTAGTGTTGGGCGGCTACGCGGCCGCAGCCATCATTGAGGTGCTCGGCGTCACACGACTCTCCGCGCCGGTAGGCAGCGACATCTTCCGGCCGCTGCCCGACGCGCTGCTCACCTTCGACGCGAAGTACTTCACGCTGCTGACGCTTGGCGGAATGGCCCTTGCGGCGGCGTCAGCCGGTGTGGTTTATCTCATCCGGTGGAAGGTCCCCTCGATACGGGCGGATACTCGGCGGCGCAAAATCGATGCCGGGATGCCACGGATGATCGCGTTCGTCTATGCGCTCTCGCGCGGGGGGATGTCCTTCCCAGAGGTGATGCGGACACTGTCTCGCAACCGGGATGTGTTCGGCACCGGGGCAGAGGAAATCGGCATAGCCGCCCGCAACATCGACCTGTTCGGGGACGACCTCGTCTCCGCCATTCGGGATCTCGCCAACCGGACCCCCTCGGATCAGTTCCAGAGCTTTTCAGAGAACCTCACAAGCGTTCTTCAGTCGGGACAAGACCTCTCGGCATTCCTGCGCGAGGAGTACGAGCGTTACACTGACGCAGCTGAGGAGCAACAGGGCGAGATTCTTAATGTGCTTGCGACGGCAGCGGAAGTGTACGTCACCGTCGTCGTCGCCGGTACGCTGTTTCTGCTCACGATCCTGCTGATCATCGGATTGACGCAGGGGGGGATGTTGTTCCAACTGCGGGTCATCACCTACGTTCTCCTGCCCGCGACGAACGTCCTCTTTATTGCGTACCTTTCTGAAGTGACGAGTCCGTTGCGTGCAGCTCGGACCGAACGGCCAGACGGCGAGGCCGAGCGGATCGGGGCACCGCCCGTCGCAGCCGACGGCGGCGTCGTGTCGAGCGAACGGGTTCGCGAGAACCTCGCTCGTCTAAACGTGTATCGGCGACTGTCTCGGGTCCGTCGGTTCGCCACTGCTCCGGTTGCGACGCTGCTTGAGACCCCGCAGCTGCTGTTGTATCTGACCGTACCGGTCGCAGTACTGTTCGTCGGGTTCCAGTACCCCGCTTACTACGTCGACGGTACGGTCGTTATCACCGTCCTTGACGACGTTCTCGTCCAAGCGGCACTGTTCGTGCTGGTCACCTTCGGCATCGTCTACGAGAGTCACCGCCGGCGGCTCGAACGGCTTGAACGGGCCGTTCCTGACCTGCTCGAGCGGCTGGCGAGCCTCAACGAGGCCGGTCTGTCCGTTGTGTCCGCTTTCGGGCGGGCGCGTCGCAGCGACGTCGGTGCACTCGATGAAGAGGTGGAGCGTATCTGGCGGGACATCCAGTGGGGTGCTACCGTCGAACAGGCGCTTGACCGGTTCGAGGCACGGGTGCGGACGCCTTCGATTACTCGGGTCGTCACGCTATTAACGAACTCGATGCGCGCCTCGAACGAGATCGGGCCTGTCCTCCGTATCGCCGCCGAACAGGCGCGGTCAGACCAGCGGCTGAAACGACATCGTCGTCAAGAGACCGCGACGTACCTCGTCGTCATCTACATCGCCTTCTTCGTCTTCCTTGTCGTCATCGGATCCATTGATCTGGTGCTTATTCCGGCACTTCCGGACGGCGGGGGGGCTGGTGGCAATCCGCTCGGCGGGCTCGGCAGTGCCAACGAAGCTGCCTATCGACTCGTTTTCTTCCACGCAGCCATCATCCAGGCGGCGCTGTCGGGTCTGGTCGGGGGTCAAATGTCCGATGGCTCCATCGAGGACGGCCTAAAACACGCAAGTGTCATGTTGTTTATCGCGTATGCTGCGTTTCTTGTCACGAGTGATCTTGACCTCGGCGGAGCCGTCGCTGCTGCGCTCGTTCCCTGAGCGGGACCGTCGTCGCTTTAGGAGTCAACCCACCACCATCGCCATGGACGATGACGAGGCGGAGCGCGCGACAATGCACGGCGTCCGTGAGACGTACGACCGGATTGCTGGGCACTTCTCGGAGACTCGGGCGCACCCGTGGCCACAGATCCCCGACTTCCTCGACGGCCGGACCGGCGGGGTGGGACTCGATCTCGGCTGCGGGAATGGTCGCCACGTCGAGTCGCTTACGGCACACTGCGAGCGTGTCGTTGGGGTGGATCTCTCCCGGACGCTACTTGACGCCGCCACCGAGCGGGTCACCCAGCCGAAGGTACCGACCGCATGGGTCCAAGGCGATGCTGGCGCGCTCCCCATTCGAACGGCGACTGTCGACCTCGGTCTGTATATCGCCGCCTTGCACCACCTTCCCAGCCGACCGGCACGTCAGCGGAGTCTCGACGAACTCGCCCGCGTGCTCACCGCCGATGGCGCCGCGCTTGTCTCAGCCTGGAGTACGACCCACGACCGATTCAATGCCGAGACCGGCTTTGATACGACGGTCGACTGGACGCTGCCCAGCGGCGAGACCGTTCCCCGCTACTATCACATCTACGACCCTGACGAGTTCGCGGCGGACCTCGCGGCCAGCAACCTCCAGGTTATCCAACAGTTCACCAAGCGAGGCAACTGCTTCGCGGTGGTGCAGGGAGAAGGGAAACGCACATAGGCGCCGGTGAGATAGCCTCTGGCAGACGCCGACGGGTCGCGCCGGCGGCGCAACACCGACGGTGAGCAGTTCCCCGGGAGCTGTGATCCACTAAGTGAACGAACGGAGCGAACGTGCACCGGTGGTCTAACGGCATGACTTTGGCCTTCCAAGCCAACGATCCGGGTTCGATTCCCGGCCGGTGCATTCCAACTGCTCTCGAAGACGGCCGGTGAACGGGGTGAACCATAGCGGAGCGGATAACCGGCAATTACCGTCGTTGTGCAGTTCAATCGCTCGGCGTCGCAGAGGGGGTCCGCGCGGGCGCCTCATACAGCAGAAGGAACGCGCCCGTCGAGACTATGATGAACCCTGAGGCAAGTGCGAAGGCGACAAGGACACTGGTCGCGTCCCAGATGACACCGACGGTAACCGGACCAACGACCTGACCGACTTTCCAAGCGACCGAGCGCAGCGACATCGCGCCGGCGACGGCGTCGAACTGCTCGCCTTCCTCGACGAACAGCGCCATGCTCGCGGGCAGGCGGATGGAGTCAGCTACGCCACAGATCATGAACGCGACCGCAAGGACAAAGAAGGCAGGCGGGAGCAACAGCGATCCCGATGGCGCCCAGCCCACGGCAGGGACTCCGACCGTTACCCGCGGGAAGACCGCACCAGCCCCCTCCGCGAGGGGAATTACGAGCGTCCCAGCGGCGTACAGCAGTGCGCCGAGCGCGATGAATCGGTGTTTCCCGCCAACCCTGTCGGTGAGGTCACCGACATACCCCTGCGTGAGCGCCTTCGTGAGCTTTCCACCGGCGAGCAATCCTCCGACCACGAACGGGTTCATGCCGAACGCAGTCCGTGCATAAATGGGGAGAAAAGTGATGACAGCCATCTTTCCAAAGGAGAGGCCGAGTCGAAAGCCTACGAGCGCGCGGACCGAGGCGAGCCCGAGCAGTGATGCGAGTGTCTCACGTCCCGTCGCCTCATCGGGGTTTGCCTGACCGCCAGGGTCGTCCCGGAGAATGAGCAGGACACCCAGCCCTGCGAGCAGTGTGACGCCGGCGAGCACGGCGTAGGCGATGTAGAAGTCGTACAGCGCGAGTAGCGCGCCGCCGACTAGGTCGCCGAACAGCGAGGAGAACGCACCCATCTGATTGTAGGTCCCAAGCCACAGCCCTCGCTCACCTTCGGTTGCGATTTCACCGATGACGGTTGAGCCGGTGAGCCAGAGAACGCTCGCGCCGACGCCTTGGAACACCCGCATCGCGATGACTCCCTCAACGTTACCGACGAAGGCGTAGCCGACGAACACGACCACGTTGAGCGCGAGCCCGCCCAAGAGCCACCGCTTCGCGTTGCCGGTGTCGATCCATCGACCAAGCGGGAGGACAATGAGCAGTTGGACGATGGCGAAGGCCGTTCCGAACAGTCCCTCAACTGTGGAGGTAGTGCCGAAGAGATCGGCGTAGAGAGCAAGCGCGATCGCGACCGTCGAGTACGCTTGGGCCCGCGCGAACGCGGTGCCAGACATGGCGACGAACTCGGGGTCGCGGAAGACGCGCAGCGATGACGCCACTACCGGGGCGCAGTTGGGCGAGACTCAAAAGTACCTGCTTCCCGGGTGGCTCCGGGAAGCAGTCTCACACGGTGGCGGAGCCCTACAGCTCGATACGCTCGACCAACTGGTCGTCTTCCTGGTGGGTGTTCAGCGCGACAATTCGGAGCATCTCCTCGAGTCCGGACTCCCGAATTTTCGACTTCAATAGCTCGTCTACCTGATAAACACCAGCCGCGTCGCTCATCTCGATCTCGACGAGGACCGGCGTATCCTCCCCTTTCTCAAGCGAGACCTGTTTGATGGCCTGTGACGAGAGCGTGTTGATGCCGCGACCGCCACGCTCGTACGGGATGCGCGAGCGGCCTCGTTCCATATCCAGGGCATCTGCGACGCGGACGACTCCTGCCTCGAGAGTGAGCGGCGTCTCCTCGGTGTGGTGACAAAGGATTGCATGGAGCGTCTCGCCCTTCACCCGGACGGCAGCCTCGGTGTCGTAGTATTCCATGAGCAGACGGTCGAGCACGTCCGCCGCAAGCGGAATCGAGTAGTAGGCATGGTCGTCGCGGTGGACGACGTGACCGATATCGTGAAGCGTCGCCGCGAGAGCGATGACCACCGCCTCGTCAGCCTCATCGAGACCTTGCTGTCCGGCACCGTTGAACTCGACGCCGCCAGCCTTCAACAGGTCGTACAGACACAGCGCACGGTTGCGGACGATCTCGATGTGTTTGGCGCCATGGTCGTTGTACCCTTTCCGCTGGACAGGGTTGACGTTTTGCGCACGCAGATACGTCTGTACCTCGGGATCGGTGTCGAGCGCTGCGATTACTTCGTTAAGTCGCTCGTCTGGAAAAGCGTGGTCGGCGGCCGGGTCGTATTGTCGGCCGCCGTTGCCACGGCTTTGTTCGATGTCGGTCATGAACGAGAGATGCTGGGCGCGCCGAAAAGGGTTCTGGGCGGGCGCAGTGACGGTGGTGCCGCCGGGCGGGGAGGAAAAAGCCTATAATCAAAAGCGAGTATCCTCAGACATAGATGGTCGAATCAATCGTCCCGTTGCAGTTCGGCATTCCGGGTGGGCCTGAACTGCTGGTTATCCTGCTCATCGCCGTTCTGCTGTTCGGCGCGAACAAAATCCCGAAGCTCGCGCGCTCAACCGGCGAGGCCATGGGGGAGTTCCAGAAAGGCCGTGAGGAGGTCGAACAGGAGCTAAAAGAGATGCGCGATGCCGGGGCCAGCCAAGAGGAGATCGAACGGACTCGCGAGGAGTACGAACAGGACGACTCGGTCGACTACGAGACCGATACTGACGCCGCCACCGACGCCGAAACTGACAAGAACTAACGGCGCTCTGGATCACTGTTCCCTCGAACTCGGATGGCTCGCCTATCGTCCCTCATGGACCTGCTCTTCCGCCTGGCTTCACAACGGTTTTGCCGCCGCCACCGCTGCACACCGCTGGGGCGTGTGGCCTAGTGGACCAGGGCGAGAGGTTCCTAACCCCTAGATCGTGGGTTCGAATCCCACCACGCCCGTATTTTTGAGTGACAATCCGGCGTGAGAGCACGGTCGGAGCTACCCTGCAATTGACTCTCGCCTCCGTGTTCAGGCGGAGGAGTCTGGCCACCGGATTCGGGCGGACATCGCCCGTCGGTTCCACCCCGCATTCGAAGGGACCAGGCGACACACCGAGGGAACTTTCGGTGGCTCTTTCGGCGGACTGTGGCCCGGCCAACGAGGCCCTGTCGGAGTCCGTAGCATCGCCGTGGGATCTGCCACCGTTCTCACCCTGTGTGGGTCGGACATCGCACTGAACCCGCAGCAGCCTGCGCTACGCGGGGCCACAGCGGAGCGATGAATTCCCCGACAAACGGGCCACGTGTCCGCTTGACCCCTGCCTGAAAACGGGCGAATGCGCTCGCAATCTCTTCTATCGCGTCGGTGTGGGTCACCGACGCATCTGCCCGCTCCACAAGACCAATAAACGCGTATGGGTATGATTCACATGATGTCGGAGGGGTCACCCGAGGACCCGGTTGCGAGCGCGCTCGTGGACGGGACAACGTACGAACGCGTTCGTGCGCGGCGAATCTCTACTTTCGCGCAACCTATCCCTCGAAAGCTCCACCGACTCGGCTGGTTGCTCTTCGCGCTCGCGGCGGCATTGATTTCGACCGCTGCGCTGCCACGGGCCACGACAACCACACTTGCCGCTGACCCGTTCGGGACGACAACGAAACTATCGGTGCTTGCGGCGATCGCAGGGAGCGTCGCGGCGGCAATGGGAGTGGCATTGGTGGCAAACGGGTTCGTCCATGGTCGGCTCGAACCGATGGACGAAGCCACAGCGGAGTCGCTTTTAGCACTCGAAGAGATGGCATCCGTTATTGGCTTCACAATCGGCGGCGTATTGGCGGCCCTCGCCGTTGCGATCATCCTCGCCGCTCACGCTGGGCCGCAGCCCGTCGAGGCACTACTCGTCGTTACCCGAACCTCGCCGTACGAGGCCGTTGGCTCACCGGTTCAGTTAACGCCGAGCCGCGTCGGCATTGCGGCATGGGTCTGTGGACTAACGCTTCATCTCTCCGGTGTCCTGCTTGACGGTCAGTGAACAGGGTGGTACCCCGGTCGCAGAAACGGTGCGAGGTCCGGAAATAGAGCGTCAAGCTCGGGGCTGCTGTCGAGGAGTTCATATTCGCGGCCCGACTTGGCGACGACCCCTGCGTCCCGAAGGTGGTCGAGGTGTGCGAACGCTTCACCCGGGCCATGAAGGATGTGAATAGCATGAAGATCGCCGAACAGCTCCGCGGAAACCGTCCACGGCGTGGCGGCTCCGGCACGGAGCACATCGACCACGTCTCCGGTGCGCTCGCGGTGGTGGTCAACAATGTCGGCCGCACGGCCAACCGGATCGACGATCGGGCCGCGGTGGCCTGGCCAGGCCCGTGTGTAGCCTCGTTCGACGATACCTGCGAGCGTATCGAGGTACTTTGCGAGCGGCGCGTCGACCCGCACGTCGGCGCCACCGACGTTGGGGGTGTAGTAGGGGAGAAGAGCGTCGCCAGAGAACAGCTCCACACCTCGCGGCCCTCCGAAAGCGAACCCGGAGAGACCGGCGGTATGGCCGGGCAGATGAACCGCCTCAAGTTCCACAGTTCCGATATCGAAGGTCTCACCATCGACAAACGTTGTCACCTCTGGATCCGGCCCGGGCGCCTCCTCAATGTCGAGAAACTCGGCCAGTTCGTCGAACGGGCCGTCAGGCATCCCCCATTCCTGAAGCAGAGCGGCCATCTCGTCGTCCATCGCGCCGGCGGTACGCGAGCGCTCGGCGACGTACTCTGCGTCGTCCACGTGGACGTGGACCGAACATCCCGACGCATCCTGAACGATGCCCGCTAAACCGGCGTGGTCCTGGTGCCAGTGAGTGAGCAGAACCCGGTCGATATCCGCGAACGTCAGGTCGAGCCTCGCGAGTCCTTCTTCAAGTTGCGTCCGCGTCTCGGGGTGGTGGATGCCAGTGTCGATAAGCGTGGTCTCGGCGGCCGGCTCAGTACCAAGCACATAGGCGTTGTTCAGCCCCTCGAACGCCGTGTTACCAAGCGCGATGGCCTCAAGCGCGAAGGGAAGATCGGCGCTCACGACGTACCACCGCCGGCGACGGACGGCGCGACCACCAGTGTATCCCCGTCTGTCAGCACTGTCCTCGGGCCCTCGCGCTCTCGGATGGGGGTCCCGTTTACGAGGAGGTTCACGTTCGCGCGGATCCGACCCGCAGAGTCGAAAATCAGCGGCGTCAGTCCTTCGTGCTCCGCCTCGAGGTCATTTAATACGGTACGGACGCTCGTCCCGGCCGCGGCCTCGCGCTCCAGCCGTTTCTGTCCGACCGCCTCGCGGACGGTCGCGTGGAACTCACAGGTGACGTGCACGCCTCCGATGGGACCCCGATCGGTATGAGCGTTCCCCACAGGGGAAACTCCAAGCCCTCGGCACACGCGATGGGAGTATGCCGCTACGCACCACTCCGGAGTCGGCGTTCACCGACGTGCCAGAGTACGACTATCCCGTCTCGCGGGTCGCAGTCGGTGAGCCGGAGATGGCCTTCGTTAACGTTGATGGCGACGGTGACGAGACGTTTCTCTGCCTCCACGGTGAGCCGACCTGGGGCTTCCTCTACCGGAAGATGCTCCCCCGCCTGCAGGATCGCGGCCGGGTGGTCGTTCCTGACGCGGTTGGATTCGGGCGCTCCGACAAGTACACCGATCGTGGAGCCTACACATTTCGGGACCACTACGGCTGGCTCGAACGGTTCGTCGAGCGGCTCGATCTCACGGACGTCACTCTCGTCTGTCAGGACTGGGGGGGTATCCTCGGGCTGACGCTCGCGGCGACCGAACCGGAGCGATTCGCTCGCCTCGTTCCTATGAACACCGGGCTCCCGACCGGGCGACAGGAGATGCCCCCCGCCTGGGAGGAGTTCCGTGCGTTCGTTGAGCGGGTCGACGAACTTCCCGTTGGTATGCTCATCCAGAACGCGACGACGACTGAACTTCCAGCGGAGGTCGTCGCGGCCTACGAGGCCCCGTTTCCCGATGAGGCGCTGAAAGCCGGCGCCCGCGAGTGGCCGGAGATGGTGCCGCGGAAGGGAGGCGGTGACGGTGCCGCGTTGACGAGCGCCGCGGCCGAGCGGCTGGGCGAGTGGGAGAAGCCGGCGTTCGTGCTCTTTTCGGACTCTGACCCCATCACTCGCGACAACCGTGACCCGCTTCGCGAGCACATCCCAACGGCGACCGAACAGCCAGACACCTGGATCGGCGGGGCGGGTCACTTCCTGCAGGAGGACGCCGGCGAGGAGGTGGCGGCGGAGATCGTCGAGTTCGTCGACCGGACCCGTTAACCGACCGTCGTCGCGACGCCCTTCGTTTGCCGGTAGTCCGAGTTCAGCAGGTCCGTCAGCGTCGCGACCAGCGCCGCACGGTCCGTCTCGGCCCATGCGGTCGGCTCCTTGATTGGAACCACGAGGAACCCCCGGCCCCGGATCTGCTCGGCGTGGTGGGCCCCGGCGTCGGGGTCGACTTTTCCCAGAAGCGACGTATGCTGGTCGAGTGCGTACCCGAGCGCGCGGTCGCCGACCGGCAGCAGGATGTGAGCGTTGATCGCGCGGAGTTCAGCGTCCAAGAACCGTTCTTGATCCGCGTAGCTCTCAGCTGATGGCTCACCGTCGGAAAACCCAGGATGCGCGTAGGAGAGAAACGTCTTCGAGAGCGTCGGTTCGTCGGCGTACGACTCGGCTGCGAGACCGACCTCGTGGAGCACACCTTGGATCAGGCGGCCGGTCTGCGTCTCCGTGAACGGAACGCCAGTCCGAGTGCCGCCATGACGGGCCGGGCTGTCGCCGATAACGTGGAAGTCGGCGTTGGCATCGCCGTACCCGTATGCGGCACCACCATCGATGCGCATTCCGAAGGGGTTGCTGGTCTCCTCGGTGACGTTTTCCACACTAGCTTGGACGCCAGCGTCGAGCAAAAAGGTCGCGCTCCGCGGTTTACTCGACCAGAATACCGCCTTTCATTCCGAGCGACCGGTGGGGCGTACAGTAGTAAAGCGCGACGCCGGCCTCCTCGAAGGTTCGTTCGAACGGCTCGCGCTCAACGACAGGAGCGCCGCTGTCAATCTCGATGTCCGAGTCGGCCGTCGAGAGGACGTTATGACTCCCGCCGCGACCGGTCCACTCAAACGAGACAGTCGTGCCCGTCGAGATCCGAAGCGCGGGCGGCGCGTACGCGAGGTTGCCGCCGTTCCCCTCGGCGCCGACCTCGACGACGGTCTCCGATTGTCCGGTAGCGTCAGCGAACTCGCCGTCGAAATTACGCGCCGCGGCACTACCTTGGAGATATTCGACGACGCGGCTCGCGGCGTCGCCATACTCGCCGGAAACAGTCGGGGTGTTACCACTGCCCCCGCCAAGACAGCCCGCAGCGCCGGCCGCGCCAGCGGCCGCAGCGACCGCGAGAAACCGTCGTCGCGTCGTCGGTCGTTCAGTCATACCGCATCGTAAGAGCGGCCCCCTTCTAAACGGCGGGCTTCCGGACGGAGGGTCGTTTTCATACTGGGGGCGCCCTTACAGCTACCATGGCAGTGTTGCTCCTCGGCGATCAACTCCACCCCGACTACGGCCCTGCGGTCGACGCCGACCACGTCGTCATGATCGAGGCGCGCGGGTTCGCCCGCCGCCACGCCTACCACCCCCACAAACTTACGCTCGTCTTCGCCGCGATGCGCCACGCCCGCGACCGACTCCGCAAGGATGGCGTCACCGTCGACTACTACAAGACGGCGACGTTCGGCGACGCGCTCGACGCCCACTTCGAGGCGCATCCGGGCGACGAGCTCGTGACGATGCGCCCGCCGAGTCACGGCGCGGCCGGCCGGCTCACGTCGATGGTTGAGGCCCGCGGCGGCACGCTCGAGGTGGTCGACACCGAGCTGTTCCTGAGTTCACGAGAGCAGTGGGACGAGTTCGCCGGCGACCGCGACCCGCCGTACCGCCACGAGGACTTCTACCGGTACATGCGGCGCGAGACGGGCTACCTGATGGCCAACGGCGACCCCGTTGGCGGCGCGTGGAACTACGATGACGAGAACCAACAGTTTCCAGGCGACGACTACGAGCCGCCCGAGCCGCCGCGGTACGAGCCGGACGCGATAACGGAGGCCGTCTTCGAGTGGGCTACGTCCCTCGACGGCGACTACGACACCGACCCGCTCGGACCTGGGTGGGCCGACCCCGATGCGTTCGTCTGGCCCGTGACGCGCGAGCAGGCGCTCGACGCGCTCGGACACTTCGTCGACGCCCGCCTCGCCGAGTTCGGCCCCTACCAGGACGCGATGCTCGGCGACGAGTGGGCGCTGAACCACGCGCTGCTGTCGGGCGCCATCAACGTCGGCTTGCTCCACCCCGCCGAGGTCATCGAGGCCGTGATCGAGGGTGCGAAAGAACAGCCCGAGACGCCGCTGAACAGCGTCGAGGGGTTCGTCCGCCAAGTGCTCGGCTGGCGCGAGTTCATGCGCCACACCTACCGGGAGGCGATGCCGGAGCTTGCGGAGGCGAACCAGCTCGGGCAGTCCGAGCCGCTGCCGGAGTTCTATTGGACTGGTGAGACAGAGATGGCCTGTATGGCCGACGTCGTGGATGGTGTTCGGACGCGCGGCTACAGCCACCATATCGAGCGGCTGATGATCCTCTCGAACTTCGCGCTGATTTATGGCGTCGACCCCGGCGAGCTGAACGAGTGGTTCCATGCCGCTTACGTCGACGCCTACCACTGGGTGACGACGCCGAACGTCGTCGAGATGGGGTCGTTCGGCCAGGGTGTCTTCGCCACTAAGCCGTACGCCGCGAGCGCGAACTACGTTAACCGGATGAGCGACTATTGCGGCGACTGCGACTACTACCACACGAAGGCCGCCGGCGAGGGGGCCTGCCCGTTCAACGCGCTGTACTGGGACTTCCTCGACCGCAACGAGGAGCAGCTCCGCGCGAGCGGGCGGATGGGCCTCGTCTACTCACACCTCGACGACAAGCGGGGCGACCAGCTTGACGACATCAAGGCGCGCGCGAACGAGGTGCGCGAGATGGCGCGCCGACTGGAGCTGTAGGCGGGCGCGATCAGTGGCCGCCGTGCGAGTGGTCGTGTGAATGCCCGCTGACGTGGCCGTGCGGGTCGCCATCGACGAACTCGTGGGCGCTGCGGTCGCCGGCCGCAAACTCGCCGGCCCGCGCCGTCACCGCGTCGCCGTCGAGCAGCCTCTCTTCGAACACCATCGACTCCAGCGCCGCGAGCCACTGCTCGTAGTACGAGGCCTCCTCATCGCGGTCGATGGCGGCGACGAGCCGCTTCTGGAACTGCTCCCAGGGGCGGTCCTCCGTGAGCGCGACGGCGAGCGCGAACGAGCGGGCCTGCCACGGCGCGTCGAACGTCGGACGGTCCGGATCGAGGTCCGCGAGTCGCCCTTTGGTCGCCGCCGTCCCGCCGTCCGCCGCCGCGTAGCCGCTTCCGAGCCGGTCGACGCCGATCATCGCATTCCGGGTGACGTGCTCCACGAGTTCGGATTCGTCAAGCTCGTCGGTGCCGGGTGGGCGCTCGGGGAGGACCATGTACCGCAGCTCGGAGGTGGAGTCCCACACCTGCACGTCGACGTCGTCGGCGAGGTCGAGGTCGAAGTCTTCGCGCAGCAGGCCGCGGGGGTCGCGCACCGCTCGCGACCGGTATTCGGGCGTCTTGTACCACGTGGGCGGGAGCCCGAGCACGGCCCACGGGTAACACGAGCAGAGGGTGCAGACGACGAGGTTGTGGGTGTCGGGGTCGTTCGCCTTCACCTCGACGTCCATCGTCTCCGTATCGATGTCGATGTCCAGTTCCTCGATGGCGGCGGTTCCGTCCGCGAGCAGGCGTTCGCGGAAGGCGTCGTCGGTCCAGGCGCGCGCGACCACCTGGGCACCGTTCAGCGGGCCGATCTCCTCCTCGTAGGTGGCAACGATGCGGTCGACCGTGTCCGTCGAGAGCAGTTCCTTCTCGACGAGCAGCGACTGCAGGGCTCGCGCCCGCGACTCGGGGTCGTACTCTCGGCGCAGGGCGTCGGCATCGAACCCGTCGGCCTCGTCTCGGTCGTCGGTCATACGTCCCGGTCCGCCCCCGGCTGCTTCAACGTTCGGGGGCTACTCGTCGACAGGTCGCAGATACGGCTCCCAGAGGTCGACAGAGACGGTGTCGCCCTCCCGGCCGCGCTCGCCCCAGAGCTCCGCGGCGGAGAACTCGACGTTGTACAGCGGCTCGCTCCGCTCGTCGCCGTGGGCGGCGGCGTCGGGGTAGGTATGGTCGCCCCGAACGGCGGTCACGACGCCCTCGGCGCGGCGAACGTACCGCGGACAGCGGGTGTGGCCCGCCGGATCGTGGCTCCGGACGACGACGCGGTCGCCCGGCTCGAACACCGGCGTCGAGTCGCCGCCGTCGGAATCGTAGGCCTCACGGACGCCCTCGCCGAGTTCGCCGAGCAGGGCCGGGGCCTCGCGGTCGGGGACGGTCGCCTCGCCGGCCGCAAACGCCTCCGTCCGTGCTTTGAGGGCGTCGGAGTCAAGGACGCCGCGCTCGACGAACAGCCGCGCGATGCCGGTGAGCCAGCGGTCGTAGTAACTCGCGGTGAGATAGTCGGCCGGCGGGATCCGCTCGATGCTGTGCCGGAAAGCGTCGATACCGAACGTGCCCGAGCCGAGCCCGGCCACGAACGTCGCGTAGGCGACGCCCTCCCACTCCTCGTGGAAGGTGGCCGCGTGTTCTGTTGTGTCGACGGGACCGAAGCCGTCCATCCCGCCGACGTCGTGAATGCCGTTCATGCGGGCGCGTCTATCCGCTGGGACAAAAAGCCGTCTCCCGCTCAGCGGAACCGGCCGAGTAGTTCGTACGGCTCCTCGGGGTCGTACCGGCGGAACAGCAGGCTGTTGGTCAGCACGGAGACGCTGGACAACGCCATCGCGCCCGCCGCGAGCGCGGGTTGGAGCAGCCCCAGCGACGCGAGCGGGATCATCGCGGTGTTGTAGCCGAGCGCCCAGACGAGGTTCTGCTTGATTTTCGCGAGCGTCGCCTCGGAGATCTGGATGGTCTTCACCACGTCGACTGGGTCGTCGCGCAGTAGCGTCACGTCCGCCGCCTCGATGGCCACGTCCGTCCCCGAGCCGAGCGCGACCCCGACGTGGGCCACGGCGAGCGCGGGTGCGTCGTTGACCCCGTCGCCGACCATCATCGCCGTTCGCCCCTCGGCCTGGATCGCCTCGACGGCGTCGGACTTCTCGTCGGGGAGCACTCCGGCGCGAACGTTCGCGGAGTCGATACCGACCTGCTCGGCGACGGCGCGGGCGGTCCGCGCATTGTCGCCCGTCAGGAGCATCACGTCGAGGCCGCGCTCGCACAACCGGGTGACGGCCTCCTCGGCGGTTTCCTTCACCGTGTCGGCGTCCGCGACGACGCCCGCGAGCGTGCCGCCGACGGCCACGAGCATTGCGGTCTTCCCCTCGCGCTCGAGCCGCTCCATCGTTTCGGCCGCGGGCGCCGGGTCGACGCCGGCCTCGCGCAGCAGTGTCCGGTTGCCGACGAGCACCTCCCGGCCGTCCACGGTGGCCCGGACGCCTTGGCCGGGGACACTCTCGAAGCCCTCGGCATCGGGGGGCTCGACGCCGCGCTCTTTGGCTCCCTCGACGAGCGCGCGGGCGAGCGGGTGCTCACTGTCGCGCTCCGCGCCGGCGGCGAGCCGAAGCAGCTCTTCCTCCTCTGAGACCGGCTCGGGCACGGCCACCTTGCCACCGTCGGTGCGCGCCGAGTCGTCAAGCGTGATCACGTCGGTCAGCGCCATCTCACCGGTCGTCAGCGTCCCCGTCTTGTCGAAGACGACGGTGTCGACGTCCTTGGCGCGCTCGAGCACGTCGCCGCCCTTGAACAGGACGCCGTTGCCCGCGCCGATGGTTGTTCCGACCATCGTCGCCGCGGGCGTCGCCAGCCCGAGCGCACAGGGACAGGCGATGAGCACCGCCGACGCGAACACGACGACCGCAAACTCGAAGACGGAGACGCCGCCCGTGACGGCCGGCCCGCCCGCGACCAGTCCCCACAGCGGGAGCGCGTCGACGAGCCCGGCGAGCGCCCCCGGGAACAGGTACCAGACGGCCGCCCAGAACGCGGCATTAACGACGACGGCGGGCACGAAGTACGCGGAGATGCGGTCAGCGAGGTTCTGGATATCGGGCTGGCGCGACTGCGCCTCTTTTACCGTCTCGACGATCTGCTGGAGCGCCGTGTCCCGCCCGACGTTCGTCGCCTCCATGACGAGCACGCCGTGTTCGTTGATTGTCGAGCCGACCACCTCGTCGCCCTCGTGCTTCTCGACGGGGACGGACTCGCCGGTGACCATCGACTCGTCGACGGCGGACTGCCCGCCGATCACAACGCCGTCGGTGGGGACCTGCTCGCCAGGCCGGACCTTGAGCCGGTCGCCGACTTGCACGTCCTCGAGCGGGACCTCACGCTCGGTGCCATCCTCCTCGACCATCGTGGCGGTGTCTGCCTCTAGTTCGAGGAGTCGCCGGAGCGCCTCGCCCGCCTGGCCCTTCGAGCGGGCCTCAAGATAGTTGCCCAGCGTGATGAACACGAGGATGAACGCCGCGGTATCGAAGTAGAGGCTGCCAGCGACCAGCCCGGTCAGGACGGCCAGCGAGTAGCCGTACGCCGTCGTCGACCCGAGCGCGATGAGCACGTCCATGTTGGCGCGGCGGTTCCGCACGAGGGCCGTGTACGCATTCCGGTAGAAGGGCCATCCGAGCAGCAGCTGGACGGGCGTCGCGAGCGCGAACTCGACCCAGCCGAACTCGAGGCCGAACACGGTCTCGGGGAGGAGCGTCCCGCCGAGCAGCATCCGGTCGAGCATGAACGCGAGCAGCGGGGCTGCAAGCGCCGCGCCGAACAGCGTCAGTCGCCGCTGTCGCGTGATCTCAGCGGTGCGAGCGGCATCGAGGGCGTCTCCGCGCTCGTCCTCGTCGTCCTCAGCCTCGCGGACCGGTGAATAGCCCGCCGCCTCGACGGCGTCATACAAAGCTGCGCGGTCGACGGCGCCCGGGAGGACGGTGACCTGGGCCTCATCGGTCGCGTAGTTCACCTTCGCAGTAACGACGCCCGCCACCCGTGTCAGGGCGTCTGCAATCGTCTCGGCGCAGTTCGCACACGACATGTCGGTGATGGCGATAGTCGTCGTCTCCGTGACGACGCCGTAGCCGGCCTCTTCCACCGTCGCGACGAGCTCGTCGAGCGGGGTCACCTCTGGGTCGAACTCGACGGTCCCCTCGTCCGTCGCGTAGTTGACACGCGCTGCCGCGACGCCGTCGAGGGCCTCCAGCGCATCGCCGACTGTCGCCGAGCAGTTGGCACACGACATCCCAGTGATGTCGAGCCCGATGGTGCGCGTACTCATGATACTGTATTGTACGTACCCATCGTTTACGCCGGTTTTCCTTTCGACAACCCAGTTTCACGGGTCGGGCTGCTTTGGAATCGAAGGTGCTAGACGGCCTCTTCGTGGCGCCGGTAGCGCTCCTCGAACTGCCCCAGACAGGAGCGACAGCAGAAATGGTAGACATCGCCGTCGATACGCGTCGACTCTCCTTCGCTGTCGACGGTGTTGCCACACTCGGCGCAGGTGAGCGCGAACGCGGTGCCGTCGAGCGACGGCGTCCACGAGGCGTCGTCGACGAGGGTCACGGTGTACTCGGCGTCGCCGACCAGCCCCGCGACCCACCGTCTGACCTCGTGACCCTCAGCACGGCCGTAGAACCACACCCGGCCCTCGGCGGTGACGAAGACATGTTCGACGCCGTCGGCTCCCGAGAGCTGGTCGCGAAGCCCTTCGACCCGCTCCTCGACGCGCACGAAGACGGGGACGCCCGCGCGAAGCTGCGAGCGGTCTACCTCCACCGTGAATCCCTCGATGACGCCGCTCTCCTCAAGCCGCGTCACGCGGTCGGAGACCGCCGGTCCCGATAGGTTGACGGCCTCGCCGATCTCGCTGAACGGCCGGCGTGCGTCCTCTGTTAACAGCGACAGGATCTCCATGTCGGTCTCGTCCAAGTCGCGCATACTGCCGCTTCGACGAGCACACGGAAGACGCTTCGGCCGCTTCGCCTTCGAAACGAGCGTGTACAGCGGTACTACCTTGTGATTCTAAGCCCTCCGTGAGCAGAGCCGTAGCTACGCCTGTCCTCGGAGGCGCCACCGCTGGTAGAACATATCGAGCCGGCCAGCCTGGGTCCGCTCGAACTCGATCGGGACGCGCGCGCCGCTGGCCGCGACCGTGTAGTAGCTCCCGTCGTCGGGGTCGACGTCAACGGGGAAAGCCGTGAGCGTCTCCTCGCCGAGATCGGTGTCGAACTCAACCTCGATACAAGCGCCGTCGGCCTCGACGGTCGCCGTGGCGATGCCGCGGTGTGACTTGTACGTCCCGGTGACCCGGTCGGCGCGCTCGCGCAGCGCGTAAAAGCGCGTGGCCGTCGGCTTGTGCCCCTGTACGAGCGCGAGCACCGCTGGACCGACGAACTGCGGGTGCGTTTTGGGCGCGTCATTGCAGGCCAGCGCGACGCCGACGCCCGCGTCGGCGAGGTAGCCGACGTACGCTGTCGAGACGCCGAGGCTCCCCCCGTGTTCGACGAGCGTGTCCCCGAGGAAAGGTCGGCGCATCCAACCGTAGCCGTACCCCTGCTCGGTGCCGTCGAGGTACTGTTGTCGGGTGGCGTGAGTCTCGTGAGCGCGCGCGAGCAGGTCCGGGTCGACAAGGTCGGGGTCAGGGTCGAACCCTGCAGCGAGGTAGTCGGTCAGGTCGAGTATCGACGTGACCAGGCCTCCCGCCGCACCGACGCCTTTCACTGGAAAGTCGCACTCGACCCGGTCACCGTCCTCGGTCCGGTAGGGGGTCATGGCGTTCTCGAACCCATTGAGATTGTCGGGCGCGACCACGGACCGGTCCATCCCCAGCGGCTCCAGTATCTCGGCGGTGACGTACTCGGAGAACGCGCGCCCATCGAGAGTCTCGACGAGCGCCCCGAGCGTCGTGTAGCCGGTGTTATAGTAGTGGAACCGGCGCTCGGGGTCCCGGTCGGCGAGCGCGCTCGCGACGTGGCGGTTGAGGTCCCTGTCGGAGGAGAGCGGCACTTCGGCTGGTGCCGCGCCCATCCCGCGGGCGATGAGCACGACGCTGGCGCCGTCACTCGGCATCCCTGAGGCGTGACACAGCAGTTCGTGGACCGTCGGCGGCTCCGCGAGATCGCCATACCGGTCCAGGTAGTCGGTGATCGGGTCGTCCAGGTCGAGGCGCGTACGTTCGACAAGCTGGAGGACGGCTAACGCGGTGACCGACTTCGTGACCGACGCGACGCCGTACACCGTTTTGGGGGTTGCAGGGGCGTTCGAGGCGAGGTTGCGGGCACCGTACCCCTCGGCGTGGCGGACCGTTCCGTCCGTGCAGTTGACCACGCCGAGCGCGGCGCCCGGGATCCGCTCGTCGCTCAGCCAGTCGGTCACGAAGGCATCGACATCGTCGCGCCAGTCTGGGGAGTCCTGTGACATACTCGCCCACGCAACGGCGAGGGCCTAAATCCTGCCCCGGGTGGGAGCGCTCCTGCTTGCTACTCCCGCGGCTCCCGGCCCAGCGTGTAGAACTCGTTATTAGGGCGCATATCGGCAAACGAGGCCAGCCGGTTCGAGAGGTTGTAGTACGCGACGACACTCGCCACGTCCCAGGCCTGTTCGTCAGAGAAACCGGCCTCTTTCAGCGCCTCGACGGCCGCGTCGTCCACCTTCCCGGGCGATTCGGTGAGCAGTTCGGCGAAGTCCAGCATCGCGCGGTGTCGCTCGGAGAGATCGGCGCTGCGGTGGTTCGTCGCTAGTTGGTCAGCGAGCTTCGGGTCTTTCGCGTAGATGCGCACGAGCGCACCGTGGGCGATGACACAGTAGAGGCAATCGTTGATACCGGAGACGGTAACAATGAGCATCTCGATCTCGTGGCGTTCGATTGTCGCGTCTTCGACGAGGGCGTCGTGATACTGGAAAAACGCGCGGAAGTGACTCGGCTTGTAGGCGAACGCGGGGAAAACGTTCGGCGTGAACCCGGCCTCTTCCGTCTCCTCGGCGATGCGCTCGCGGACGTCCTCGGGCAGCTCCTCAAGCTCGGGGACCTCGAACCGGGTCATCGGCTCTGTCATACCGACGGTTGGACACGAGCCGACTTCACTGTACGGTCACGTCTCGTGGTTCCGGTACCACCGTGAGAGGAGGTAGAGTGCGCCGTAGCCGACGACGCCGGCCGCGAACACAGCCGCCGGGATGAGAAATGGGCCGAACGACCGCCACAACGCCTCGAGCATAGTTGTATCTGTGCGCCAAAGGGGTTGAATCTCCCCCTTCGCGTCGGCCCACAGGTTCAAACCCGAGACGACCGCGGGTCCGAGTATGCACGCACCCGGTCACTACGGTGCCGCCCTGCTCGCCTACGCTCCGATAGGATATGTGATGATGTCGACCGACCCAGCGCTTGCCCTCTTAGGTGGGTTCGTCGTTCTCGGCCTCGCAACCCTCCCTGACATCGACCAGCGGCTCCCTGGCATCCCTCACCGGGGACCGACCCACTCGCTACTGTTCGTCGCGGTGGCGTCGTTCGCGCTGGGGCGGGCGACGAACTGGCTGAACTTACCGGCCGTCCAGCCGTTCGCAATCGTCCCGGCCGTGGAGTTCGGCCTCCTGCTCGGTGTCGTCGGCCTCGGCTCGCATCTCCTGGCCGACATGATCACGCCCGCTGGCCTGAACCTCCTGTGGCCGGTGCCGTTGGAGACGATTGCCCTGCCGGTTGCGAAGGCAGAAAATACGGTGGTTAACTACGGGTTGCTCGGCCTCGGCGTCGTGGCCGCGGCCGCCGCGCTGTACCTCGGTGTCGGCGCCTGAGTCAGATCAGGTCCTGGTCCTCGAGTTGATCGAGGACGTCGTCAACGAAGGCCTCCGGCGACTCGTACGGAAAGTCGCCACCGCCAAGCTTCGTGTTCAGTTCCATTGCCGTCATCGAGAAGTCGCCGGACTCGAACTTCGTCCCCGGTCCGTTTGGGAGCGCGGGGACAAGGTCCATCGGGCTGTTGATCGGGTAATCGGCGCCGCCGAACGCATCGATCATCTGCTCGCGGAGGTCGTCTTTGTCTACCATGACAGCCGGACCATCCTCCGGAACAGGTATAAACGGTTCGTGTGCGCAACTCCTGCCCGTTGTCGTGGGTTCATTCAATTGCCGTTGGCGTGAGACGCGGCGAGCTGCGCCGTCGTCGGCGCTCGGGCTTCCTTACGAATTGTTCACAACTCTCAGACAGAATTTAACTTCGTCGACCAGCATAGTATTTCATGCGTGTGGAGGTGAACAGACCATGGCGATGCCCACGACCCCGAGTTCCTGGACGCGAAGTCTCGAAACACCGTCCCGGCTCTTCGGTGCCGACGGGCCCTTCGGTCTGTTCGGCGCCGACGACTACGAATTGTACGAACAGGACGGCGAGTTCGTCCTGTCCATCGAGATGCCGGGCTTTGAGCCAGCTGACATCGACGCGACTTGGCACGACGGCCGGCTGACCGTTGCAGCGGAGCACACTGACGAGGAGCGCGGCCAACAGCGCTCCTATCATCGCTCATTCCGGTTCCCGAAGGACGTCGACGAGAACGCTCTCGCCGCCGAGTACCGCAACGGCGTGCTTGAGATTCGGCTTCCCGTCGATACAGCAGTTGAGGAACCAAAGGGGACCGCCATCCCAATCGAGGGGTAACGGTCGCGTTGTCGGCGCAACGTCTCGTTCGTTTCTTTCCGTGCGACAACGTTCTTATCTGTGGGTCCACACTCATGTGGCATGTCACCGGACCCCATCGACTACGACCGGCTTGCTGCCGGTCGCGACTGCAACTACTGGGCGCTCGACCCGACCCTCCGCCGTGAGGCCGCCCGCGTTTATCCGGGCGACGAGTTCGACTGGGCCAAACCCCTGCTCGACGACTTCGGCCACGCCTGTGGACACGGCATCGCGGAGCGGTCCGACCGGGTCGACCGCCACCCGCCCGAACTGCACACGTACGACGCCGACGGCGAGGTAATCAACGAGGTTGAGTACCATCCCGATCAGCGGGAGAACGAGCGCGTGGTCTACGGCGACTTCCGGCTCACCCACGACGCCTTTCACGCGCCGCCGGGCCGCGACGAGCCGGCGAGCATCACCCACACCCTGTTCATGCAGGCGCTCCTGTCGTACTGCGACGTTGGGTTCTGCTGTCCCGCGTCGATGACGACGGGCGCGGCGATCGCGCTGGAGGCCGCCGGCGCCGACGCGGACCCCGTCCTCGGCGAGTACCTCCGACGGCTGACGAGCGCCGACCCCGAGGAGCATGTTGAGGGGGCGATGTTCCTCACTGAAAAACAGGGCGGCTCGGACGTGGGCGCGAACGAGGTGCGCGCGGAGCCGCGCGATGACGGCACGTACGAACTGGCGGGCGAGAAATGGTTCTGCTCGAACGTGGACGCACAGGGCCCGCTCGTCCTGGCGCGGACGCCGGGGGCTCCCGACGGCACCGAGGGGCTGTCGCTGTTCCTCGTCCCGCACACCCTCGACGGCGCGCCGAACGACCTGCTTGTCCGCCGACTGAAGGACAAACTCGGCACCCTGTCGGTGCCGACCGGCGAGATCGAGTACCGCGGCGCGACCGGCTACCTCGTCGGCGAGGAGGGTGATGGCTTCGCGCTCATGGCCGAGATGATGAATTACGAGCGGCTGACGAACGCGACCGGCGCCATCGGCGTGATGGGCCGCGCGCTGCTGGAGGCAAAGGTCCACGCCGCGAACCGCGAGGCGTTCGGGCGTCGGCTTGACGAACACGAGCTGATGCGGCGCGACCTCGCCGAACTCACCGTTGAGTACGAGGGCGCGGCGGCGTTCGCGTTCGAGGCGGCACGGCAGTACAACGACTGGAAGCGCGGCGACGCGGGGAAGGGCTCGGCCGCATTCAAACTGTTTCGCCTGCTCGTCCCCGTCGCCAAGTACCGCACCGCGCGCGACTCCGTCTCCGTCGCCTCCTACTGTATGGAGGTGCTCGGCGGCAACGGCTACGTCCGCGAGCACACCACGCCGCGGCTGCTGCGCGACACCCAGGTGCTCCCCATCTGGGAGGGCGCCTCGAACGTCATCTCGCTGGACGTGCTCCGCGTGCTTGAGCGCGAGCACGCCCACGAAGCGCTGGAGCCGTTCGTCGCCGACCTGCTCGCGGTGGAGCACACGGCCGTCGAGCCCCTCGCCGACGAGGTGGACGCGGCGTTCACAGAGCTCCAGACGGCGCTCGCGACGCTGGCGGGCGAGGACGCCGACTACGCCCAGTACCACGCGAAGGAACTGGCAGACCTCGTCTACGACGTGGTCACCGGGGCGCTGCTGGTCGCACAGGCAAACGACGCGCTCGCCGACGGGGAGGGCCGGCTGGCGCTCGTCGCGGAGGCGTTCGTCCGCGAGCACCTGCGCGACGATCCGGCGCGTGGGATCGCCGACGGCGACCGGTTCTGTGCCGACCACTTCGACGCGCTAGCGCGGTACGCGCCCGTCGATCCATCGACACTTGACGCGGGCGCTGTGCCGGCCGACGACTGATTATCTGGGCGTCTCGGTCCCCCACTCCTCAAGGGCGGTCGCGAGTGCAGGCACGTCCTCGGCACGCGACTCAAGCGACTCACCCGCGGTCCACGCCTCGGCGGCCGCGCGGAACGCCTCAGCGCCGGCGCGCGTCCCATCGGGGTGGCCATGGATGCCGCCGCCGGCCTGCAGGATGACGTCCCGGCCAGTGGCGTCGAGCACGCGGTCGACGATGCCCGGGTGGAGTCCGCCGGAAGCACAGGGGAGCACGTCCGTCAGGCCGTGGCACTCCCCGGCGAGCCACTCGTTGATGCCGACGGTGTCCTCGTTGGCGAGCTTGCCAAAGCCCGCCGTCCCGGTGTGGAGGTGGTCGACGCCGGCGAGGCGGGCGAACTGCGCGAGCGAGCGCATCGAGACACCGTGGTGAGGGAGCCGGTCGAAGGCGGCGTGCATTGCGCGGTGGGCGTGGATGGCGAGGTCGAGGTCTTCGGTGCGCTCGCGGACCGTCTGGACGGCGGCCCACCCGGTCGTAATGATGTCGACCATGACGAAGTTCCCGCCGTGATCGTCGACGTACTCGGCGCGGCGGACCATCTCGTCGGTCTCGGCGGTGATGTTGACGAGGTAGTCCTTCCGCTCGCCCGTCTCCGACTCGGCCTCGTCAGCGCGTTCGAACGAGCGGGTCACGCGCTCCTCGAAGGGGTTGAATCCCTGGTCGGTGAGGTTCTCGTCGTCCTTCAGGAGGTCGACGCCGCCGACCCACGCCTCGTAACCCACCTGGGCGTGCGCTTCTGCCGGCAGGCCGACCTTGGGCTTCGGGACGGTCGCGAGCGCCGGCCGGTCGCCGGCGTCGAGCAGTCGGTGTTTCACCGCCGACCCGAACTGCGGGCCGGGGAACTCCTCGACGAGCGCCGCCGGCCACTCGCTGTCCTCCAGGCGGATGCTCTCGACCGCCTTCATGCCCATGATGTTGCCGGCGATACACGAGAGGATCTGCGGGAGGCTCCCGGCCTCGAACAGTTCGGGCGGGTAGGCGACCTGCACGGTGCCATCGTCGCGCAGGGCGAAGGCGACGGCCGAGAGCCGCGAGATGTCCGCGTCGGCGTCGAGGGCCGCCCAGGTCCCGTTGGAGGACTCCGACGCGACGCGGGCCGCGGCCGCCTCCATCGACATGTCCTCGGCGGGGACGATGCGGAACGTACAGACCAGGTCGTTCTCCGCAGGGCTGTAACTGGTGTCGAGGAAGTCGTCGTACTGGATTCCCATAGCGGCGACCGTTGGCCGCCGGAGGTCAAGGAGGTTCGGGTGCGACTACCCGGTCTCGTGGCGCTGGTAGCTCCGGTAACTCACCGTCTCCCCGTCGACAATGACGGGGTCGCCGCCGTTCTCACAGCCCTCGGGGAGGTCGTCGCCGCCCAGGCCGCCGTCCGTGCTCGCGTCGCCGTATTCGTATGGATCGTCGGTTAACTCCATGCGAGACAGTCACACACGCATCGGTATAAGCTTTTGTCAGACATCCGCGTGTGAGTGGCACACACCCTTATAGCCCCAGAGGGCCACGTCCTACGTTGGTCCTGCACCCCCGCCGCGCTCACTCAAGCAGGCCGGGGACGTCGCCCAGCGAGTCGACGACGTGGGTCGGCCGCACGTCGGTCCGTTCGAGGGCCGTCCGATCGCTCCGACCCGTGAGGACGAGGACAGTCTCCATCCCCGCGCGCGCGCCCATCGCCACGTCCGTGTCGAGCCCGTCGCCGACGACGAGGAGTCGCTCCGGCGGGCAGTCCAGCCGGTCGGCCACGAGGTCGACCACCACCTCCGAGGGCTTCCCGAGCACGCGGTCCGGCTCCCGCTGGGCGACCGTCGCGACCGACCGGGTGATGGCCCCGCTCCCGGGGTACTCGCGCCCGTCCGAATCTGGGTAGGTCAGGTCCGGGTCGGTGCCGTAGAACGCCCGCGCGTCGTCGAGCGCCCACATCCCTTCCGTGAGATCGCGGTAGTCGAAGCCGTAGGTATGGGAGGTGACGACCACGTCGGCGTCGTCGTGCGCCTCTGTGACACGGACTCCGGCGGCCGTCAACTGGTCGTGGAGGCCGTCGGAGCCCACTACGAAGGTTGCTGCGTCCGGGTGTTCGTCGGCGAGGTACGTCGCCGTGACCGTCCCGGCCGAGACCACCTCGCGCTCGGCGGCGTCGATACCGAGGTCGGCGAGCTTCTCGACGTAGCCCGCCGGGCTCCGCGTCGGGTTGTTCGTCACGAACAGCACGCCCAGTCCGCGCTCGCGCAACGCCGCGAGCGCCTCGCGCGCGCCGTCAAGCACCGCGTCGCCCCGGTAGACGGTCCCGTCAAGATCGACGACGACCCCCTCGTACTCCATATTCGGGGCTCGGGGCCGACCCGCTAAACCCGGTCGATTCCGGCAGAGCTACACCAGCCCGCGTACGGCGACCGCCGCCAGCGGTGGGGCCCCCAGGCCCGACCCGACCGCGACGTAGACCAGCGGGACCGCGGTCGTGACGGCGACGAGCGTGCCCGACCACAGGAGGACGAGTGCCCACCCTGCGAGCACGGCGAGCCCGAACCCGACCCCAAGCACGACCGCCCGCGGGAGCGAGACGGCGCACAGACCCACGAGCGCGCCGCCGACCGCCAGCCCCACGGGGTGGACCGCCGTCGCCGCGAGGCCGACGATGAAGGCGACGACGAGCGCCGGGTCCGTGCGGTCGGACTCGCGGAACGCCGTCAGGGCGGCGGGCGTGAGCAGGCTCATCCGTCTCCCTCCTCGAACTCGATGACGACTGGCCCGGACGCCTCGGTGGGGATGGCGTGGTACTCGCCGTTCGCCCACGGGCGGAGCTGGTCGGCGTAGTGTGGCGAGTAGGGGTTGCCGGACTGCCCGCCGGGGATGATCCCGTACGCCGAATCGCCGGCAACGACCATCCGCCACGACGAACCCGCCGGCCCCCCGCGCCGGAAGTTCGAGACAGTGAACGCGCTGCCGTCGGTCGGCAGCTCGGGATAGTCGAGGAACGCCACCGGGAATGGGTGGTCAAGGCCGACGACGTTGTAGTCGCCGTACGTCTCCCACCCCTCGCGGTCGGCGCGCGTGACGGCCCGCTCAAACGCCGTCGCGTACACGTCGGCGCGCGTCTCCCGTTCCGGCGTCCGAACGTCGTCGAACCACTCGCTGTCGGCCGGGAGCGACCCGAGTGCGTGGTGGTGGGGGTAGTAGCCCTCGTCCAGCCCGCGCGGGTGGTACTCGTCGTACAGCGTCGCGTTGCGGACCTCCTCGCGGAACAGCGCGTACAGCAGCGCGGCCCGCGAGTCTCGGTCCAGGTCGTGGTTCCATCCTTCGAGGCGGTCGGCCTCCGCACGCACGTTCGGAGGCATCTCGGAGCGGGCGTCCAAGAGGCCGGGCAGGTAGTCGGCAGCCGCGAGCGACCGCGTGTCGCGCTGGAGCTCTTGCATGAACTCGGCGGTCACAGGCTCGTCGGACTCGACCCTGGCCTCCAGCCGGTCGTAGATGCGCTCCCCGCGGTACGGGTCGGCAAACCGCTCGCTGTACGCGAGATAGAAGCCCGGCGCGTCGGTCGTCCGCTGGTTCGCCGTCGCGAGCACGTCCGGGTCGTCGACGTGGGGCACTTCGTCGTGGGGAACGAACGCGCCGGTGGCGTTCCAGTCGGTCGCACCATACGGCTCCCAGCCGCGCCACTCGCCCTCGCCCTCGGTCGCGTTGAAGGGGAGGTCGCCGGCGACGCGCGCGCCGTCGGTGTATCGGTAGGGGTACTTGCCGGTGATGCGGAACAGCGTCCCGCCGTCGCGATCGGCGGCGACGATGTTCTGGGTCGGCGTGTCGAACCGCCGCAGCGCCGAGCGCACCGCATCGAGGTCCTCGGCGTGGTTCAACGCGTAGACCGCGGTCGCCTCGCGCGTCCCTGTGAGCCCGAGCCACGACACCGCGACCTCACGGCCGTCGCGTTCGAGCAGCGGCCCCTTGACCGTCTTCTGGACATCGACCTGCACGTCCGCGCCGTCGGCCACCTCGATGGTCTCCGTCTCGGAGTCGATCTCGCGTACCTCGCCGTCGTAGACGTAGCTGTCCGCATCGGGACGGGCGAACGTGTAGAGGTCCGTTTGATCGGCGCCGACGTTGGTGAAGCCCCACGACACCGTCTCTGTGCGCCCGATGACGGCGAACGGGAGGCCAGGGAACGAGACGCCGCGAACGTTCTGATCGGGTGACTCGAGGTGCATCTCGTACCAGACCGGCGGGACGGACAACGAGAGGTGGGGGTCGTTGGCGACGATCGGCCGACCGTCCGCGGTGTGCTCGCCGGAAACGACCCAGGAGTTCGAACCGATGCCCGGGTCGCGCTCGAAGGCCGACAGCGACTCGTACAGGGGGGCGAAGTCGCCCGTTCGGTCTGCGCGGTCGGCAACCGACGCGCGGGCGCTGTCGGGGGTGACGGTCCCGCCCTGCGAGCGGCCCACGACCGTCGAATCGTGGTCGAGTCGCCGTGGGTACAGCTCCGAGGCGTTCCCGAACTCGTCCCGAAGCGTCGCCGTCTCGAGATCGCGGAAGTCGCCGGTCAGCTGCCAGGCGATGAGCTTCCCGACGAGCAGCGAGTCGGTCGGCGTCCACGGCGCGGGTTCGTAGTCGTTGGCGGCGAACTCCGTGGGGAGCGGCCGCGCCTTCATGTAGGTGTTTACGCCCGCGGTGTACGCTTCGACCGCGTCGCCGGCCGGCGTCCCCTCGACCTCGGCCCACGAGGCCTCGGCGGCGGCCGCAAAGTCCATCTGCCGGTAAAACCGGTCGGACTCGACCGCTTGCGCGCCGAAGGCGGCGGCGAGTTGCCCGCGCATCAGCCGGCGCTGGAGGTCCATCTGGAACAGGCGGTCGCGCGCCTGGGCATAGCCGACGGCGTAGTACAGTGCCCGCTCGTTCTCGGCATCGATGTGTGGCACGCCGTCGGCGTCGTAGCGCACCGTCGCCTCGCCGTGCGGCGACTCGACGGTTCGGGGTCCGGCGACGGCTCGTTCCGCCGCTGCGCCGATGCTGCGGTCGTTCGCTTCGTAGGCGGCGGTCCAGGCGTCGCCGCTGGCTGGCGCGGCGAGGTCGAACAGCCCGCCGCCGCCGACAGCCGCAGAGACCAGCAGCGCGAGCGCGACGAGGCCGACCGCGGCGTTCCGGAGGGCGTTCATACCCTTTCGGTCACCGCAACTGACAAAAGCGTACCTCCACGGCCGGAAACGTGCACCCGGTTCCCCGCCTCAGCCAAGCAACTCGGTGAACTGGTTGACGCTGTCGTCCGTGCCTGCGAGAATGACGCCGTCGTCGCGCCGGATGCGGAACCCTGGGCCAACGTCAGTGATGACCGCATCGTCGCGCTCGACCGCGACGGCTGTCCAGCCGGTTTGGGCGCGCACGTCCGCCTCGCACAGCGTCGTTCCGGCCGGCCCGGGCGTCTTGGTTCGGACCACGGCCACCTGCTGGTCGAGCGAGAGGACATCCTCGCCGTCGAGGACTGCGGAGGCGACCATTCGACCGGTGATAAAACCGAGCGAAAGCACGTAGTCCGCACCGGCCCGGTACATTTTCTTCAGCGTCTCCATCTCCTCGATCCGGGCGATGAGCTCGACGTGCGGCGCGAGGCCGCGGACGACGAGCTTCGCGAACTCGGTGGTGGTGTCGTCTAGAAGCGCGAGCCCGACCGAGGGGGCGTTCTGCCCCTCGGCCGCACGCAACACTTCTGTGTCGGTCGCCTCACCGGCCACGGCGACGCCGTCACGCGTGCGACGGTCGACGACAGTGTTCGAGAGCCCGGCGTCGTCAAGCGCCGCAGTCACCTTCTGCCCCCTTCGCCGTGACCGACGACGATCTTCACGGAGCCGAACCCTCGTACGTCGGCCGGCGTCAGCTCCTTCATTCGCTCAAGCTGGGTCTCGCGACCCATTACCACTAAGAGACATGCCGCCTGCAAAAAATGGCTCTGCTGCGCGGTTGTTCGTCCTTACTGGCCGAACACGGTTGTCTCGGGATAGAACGACTGCCACGCAAAGAAGAACAGCGGGGATCGATTATTCGCCGGCTGGAGCGTGGTCCCTGTGAGCGGGCCGTCCATCGCCATCCCCGTCAGAGGGTTCCACGTCGAGTCGCCCGCGACGAGGTGCGCGTCGTCACCGTCGCCAGCCCACGAGAACGTGAGCGTGCGATCATCGACTCGGCGCTCGTAGCTGACCAGCGACCCCTCCTCGCGGCCCGAGACGACGACAACGACGGGCGTGTCTGCCACGCGGTCGTTGACGACGCCGCCTGCCTCAACGACCGCCGGGAGCGGGTAAGCGCGCGCTGTGTCGCCGCGGACGACCCCGAGCACCTGGGTCTTTGGATGGAGCGGGCCATCGTAGCTGCCGCCGATCCCGATACGCCGGTTGGAGTCGTATCCAGCGTACGGGTCGCGGTCGTAATCGCGCGGCGGTGCGTCAGTAATGGTGAACGATTGGGGGGGCGGTAACAGGACCGTCGTCTCGGGGTGGGTGTCCTTCCACTCCCCCCAGTCGGTCAGCGTCGAAGGGACGAGTTCAAGTCGCTCGCCGGTCAGCGGGCCGTTGATCGCCCGCGCCTCGATCTGGCTCCACAGCGAGTTGGTTGCGTTATCATACATCACCAGATCGTTTTTATACAATAGCCCAGAGACCCCGAAAGTCGTCTGCTCGCCGCCAGCCTCACGGACCGCGGTCACCGCCGAGCCACACAACGGGCAGTACGTGACGAGCAGCGGCCCGCCGAACGTGTCGTTGACGATCTCGTGCCAGTTGAGAACGCGCAGAGGGTATGCCCGTGCCTCGCCGTTGCGGACAATCCCAACGACATCGTTGGTATCGAGCAGTGGGGCAGCATCAGTGTCGGTCCAGTCGGTTCCGAACGACGGATCGGTGATCGCCGGGATGGCGTCTTTCGCCGCGCCGCGTTGCAGGTCCGATCGAGGTACCTGGCCGGCGGGCTGATCGGTGACAGTCGCCGCTGTTGGCTCGGTAGCGGTCGTAGTGTCAGTTCCTTCCGTGGACGTCCCGCCGATTCCCGAACACCCCGCGAGCGTGCCGACGCCCGCCGTTCCCAGTAGCGCGAGCCACCGCCGTCTGTGCATACCGCTATCATGATCTGGACCGATATAAGCCGTCAGGGGGTCGTGTGCCGCTCGCTCACGAACGGCCTACGGCTATAATTCGGGCGGTTGTTGTACTCGTATGAAGCGGCGCGAGTACCTCACGACCGGGACAGCAGGACTCGCCGCCGTGGCGCTGGCTGGCTGTCTCGGCGTCGGTGGCGGGACGGAGACGGCGTCGCCTGGGACGAACGAACTCGCGGCCCTCGACGCGGCCGGCTCGCCCGGCGGTGTCGTGCCGGTCCTGCCAGACGGCGAGCCGGCGCTGCTCGACTTCTGGGCGACGTGGTGTGCGCCCTGCAAGCCGCAGATGGCCGAACTCCGGGCGGTGCACGAGCGGTTCCCCGATCTTCACATACTCTCAATCACCAACGAGCGTGACGAACCCGCGATCCGCGAGTTCTGGCAGGAGTACGAGGGGACTTGGCCGGTCGCAGCCGATCCCGAACTGCAAACGAACCAGCGGTTCGACGTGACACGCATCCCGACGTTGCTCGTGTTCGACCAGACCGGCGCAGTAACGTGGCGCCACGTCGGGCTTGCAGCCGCCGAGTCGATCGGCCGAGAACTGGAGGCCGTGGGGGTCCAGGGCTGATGGCGACAGGGCTGGCGCCGGGCTTCGCGTTTGCTGCCGGCGTGGCCACCTTTTTCGCGCCCTGTGCCTTCCCGCTCTTACCGGGCTACGTCGCTTTCTATCTCGGGAGCGATGAAGACGCGGTCGGCGTGGCCGGCCGGCTCCGCCGCGCTGGAGTCGTCGGCGCGCTCACGAGCGCAGGCTTCCTGCTCGTCTACGGCGTGCTGGCAGGGGTTGTCGCTGCCGCGGGGGCGGGTGCGCTCCGCGACGTGGCACTGCTTGAGCCAGTCGTCGGCGCGCTCTTGCTGGTGTTAGGCGTGGCGACGGTCGCCGGCTACGCGCCGACATCGCACGTCCCGTTACCGACGCGAAGACGCTCTGCCGCTGGGTTCCTCGGCTTCGGGGTCATCTACGCGGCCGCCGCCGCGGGCTGTACGGCACCAATCTTCGTCGCTGTCGCGCTTCTTGCACTGTCGGGGACGCCGGCAGCCGCTCTCGTCACACTCGGTGCTTACGCCGCCGGGATGGTCGTGATGATGCTCACCGTGACTGCGCTGTCGGCGCTCGGTCGCAACCGCCTGCTGCGCGTGCTCTCGCAGTCGACCGGGCGGCTCTCGCGGGCTGCCGGTGGGCTGCTCGCGTTTGCCGGGGTCGCACAGATCTACCTCTGGTACTTCGATTTCGACGTGCTCGGTGGCTTGCGGGCGCTCGGACTTTTGTGACGCCAGGTCGAGTGACGCATATGGAACCGTTCGACGGTATCACGTTCTTTCGGACCGGCGCGCGCGAGCAGGTAGTCGCGTTCTACCGCGACCGGCTGGGTTGCACCGTCTGGCGCGAACAGCCTGACTGCACGATACTCCACCGCGACGGCTACGCGCTAGGGTTCTGTGCCCGGGAGCCCGTGGAGACGGACGGCTGCCTTACCTTCCTCCACGACGACCGCGCCGGCGTCGACGCCGACCACGAGCGGCTGGCCGATGTCGCCGACGGCGAGCCGCGGGTCAACGACACCTACGCGATCTACCAGTTCTTCGCCCACGACCCAGAGGGCCGGACGGTCGAGGTGCAGACCTTCGAGTGACAGGGCCGACTACTCCGACCACGCGCGGACAGCGACCCAGACGGCCCAGGCGTTGAAGAGCGTCGAGCCGACGAATTCTGGGACGGCCAGTCCGGGTAGCACACCGGTCAGTGTCGTTCCCCACAGCACCCAGAACAGGAGATGGACGAACCCGTCGGCGACAGCAACGGCGCCGCGTCGTGTCCTGCCGACACGAAGGTCACCAATTCCGTGGAGTAGGGGGGCAATGACGAACCCGAGATACGCCGTCGCCGCCGCGGGAAAATGGAGCGCTGTCCCGGCCGGGAACAAGCCGACCCCGGTTACACCGAGCATCGCGGCCATGTATGGGAGAACCGCCGCGCGCCCGACGCTTGAGGCGGTCGCGAGCAGCGCGGGGACGAACCAGAGTCCGAGCAGACCGGCGGCGATAAGCCCGTAGTTGAACAAAAGCCGCTCTGGGGCATCGCTGGTCCCAAGATCGGAGAGGGCGTTGCCGGTCCATGAAAACCACGGCGCCGCGAACGTGGCGGCGAGGATAGCGACGAGTGAGACAACGACAGCCGCGACGCCCAGCGCCGCAGACCGCTGTGTCGCGTTCACGCTCGCCCATATCGGTCCACCCGAATAAATCCACCCACGGCGGTCACTCGCCGGCTGGCGATCCGGCGGGTCGGTCCGTCGGCAGGGTAGCGGGTGGGGTCTCCAGCCGGCGACGGCGCGCGTCGCGGGACTCGGCAAGCGCCGCATCAAAACGACGTTCCAGTTCCGCGCCGAGTTCACGGGCGCGCTCTGCGTCGGCGTCAAGCGCGCGGGCGTCCGTGGCGCCGAACCCTTGAGAACCAGCAGTGTCAACGACTAACGTCGCGAGTTCGCGCCGGCGCTGGAACACCGAGGCGCTGTGAACCAGTGTCTGCACGCGGTAGTAGGGGACAACCCGCGTGCGCCGTGTCCAGAACCCTTCACGAGCGATGAAGTGGTCGTCCGTCAGCGCGTAGCCGAGGTTCGCCCACTTCAGGTGGGCAGCCACCGGCGCAAGCAGGGTGAGTCCAAGCGTCGCGAGCGGCGGGAACGGCACCGGGAGCCCGGTGAACTGGACTAGACCTGCGAAGATTGCGGTGAGAACGACGATGACGAGCGTGTAGCGAACGACGTAGCGGGTTCGGGCACGCTTCGGTGGCCGCTCGAAATCGACGTCAGTAAACGGCTCGACCTGTTTGGCGAGTTCCAGCACACGGTCTCGTCGTGCTAGCGGCACCGCCGACTGGGCACCGCTTCCGTCGCTCCCGCCTGGGGCGTAGCCAGCCGTTTCTACCTCTAAGGAGGCATAGCCGACGCGGCGCGCCAACGCGTTCTCTGTAATGACGACCGATTGGACCTTATCGAGCGGGATGGTGCCGCTGTACTCCTGAAGAAGTCCTCGCCGATAGCGGAGCTCACCGTCGCCCCGCGAGAGGACGAACTTGTAGTAGCTGGCGACGGCAGCGAGCGAGGAGACTACCAGCGCGAGCAAGACGATCCCGCCGAGAAGCAGCGGCGCGGCACGGAGTAGGTCGACCAGGGGGAACGTCTCCGAGACCGACGGGACAAGGAAGGGGACGACGACAGTGGCGAAAGACAGCAGCCGGAGATCGACGCGCACGACGCCAAGCAGGAACAGCTCGCGAGACGTGATGGCGAACAGTTCGGTGTCGGGCTCGGGGGGGGTCTCTCGTCCGGTCGCGTCAGTCGTCTCACCGCGCTTACGCTGGCCAATCTCACGCTGAAGCCGCGTTGCCTCACCGCTGTCAACATAGCGGAGGTGCGCCTCCGTCTCACCGCCACCGGCGGTCTCGATACGGACCTCTGCGATACCGAGCACCCGCTGAACCGGGTTTCGCGAGACGTCGACGTTCTGAACCCGGCCGTAGGGGATCTCACGGTTTGTGCGCGAGACGACGCCGGACTGGAGGTCGAAAGTGTCGGCAGTCAGTTCGTAGGCGAACCGGCGGACGTACGCGACCTGGTAGGCCAGTGCAAGTAACAGAACGCCGAATAGGAGCGCGCCCGCCCCGCCGACAAACCCGTCGAACTGCGAGGTGGAGACGACGCCGATGATGAGCACCCATGCGAACCGGATTACCGACGACACCGCCCGGTACGGCACCGAGAGCGGGTGAAGGCGGCGGACACTCCCGGTCATACGGCGTCCTCGCCCTCAGCGGCGATGGCGAGCTGTTTCAGCCGGCGCTGGAGGTCATCGGCCCGGTCCAAGGCGACGCCGGGAACAGTCACGTCGGCGCCGCGTGAGCCAGCGGTATAAACGACGACCGACCCCAGCCCGAGCAGGCGTTCGAGCGGGCCGCGAGAGACGTCGACATGCTGAATCCGGACGTACGGAACGACGGTACGTACGCGAGTGAACACGCCGCGTTCGAGGAACAGCGAGTCCTCGCGCACCTCGTAGCGCCACACGCGGTAGCGAAGGACGACGAGCACCAGCCCGAACAGCAGGAAGAAGCCGAATACCGCGCCGCCCGGAACCAGCGGGTCGTCGAGCAGGACGAACCCGGCTGCAGCAGCGACGGCGCCGAAGACACTCGCGGCGACGACCGCGCCGACTGCCCAGATGACCCGTACCCGCGGGTGGAGCCGCCGCTCCGGGCCGACGAGCGCCTCGACAGGCGGCAGGTCGGCGGCATCGCGCACTGACTCCTCGTCGCCCGCGGCGGCGCCGACGCGCCGGACCGCCGGTTCGACCCCCTCGTCGCTCATTGTCGGCCCCTCATGCTCGGGCTACTAATCACGCCCGGTGGACGCGTCCGGCGGTCACCTCGATCCGCGGCGAATAGAGGAGATGCGGGTCGCCATCGGGTCGGTCGAAGCCGTTGACGTCGAACAGGTCGTTTGCGCGGAACTCAGCCGTCGCCGCCGCGAGCGGCCACGGCTCGTGGGCGATGTCGCCGTAGTAGAGGTGGTCGCCGCCGGCAGTGTAGAAGCGATACCGCTCCGTGAGGAAGTGCGGCAGACTCCCGGGGTCGGCGGTGAACTGGTCTCCCGCCGGGCCGTAGGTCGCGACGAAGGCTGCCGAGCCGTCCGGCCGCCGCGACCGGAATGTCACCTGGCGGCCTCGCCGCTCAACGGTCATCTCTGCGCGGAAATAGGGGAGTTCGAACAGCCGGCGGGCGAAGAAGACGCCCAGCCGGTCGTCCGCGTCGAGGTTGAAGAAGTAGACGCCGCGGGTCCCGTCCGGCCCTTGGACGTACGTGCGGAGGTTCACCTCGCCGAAGGAGAGACCGACTGGGATTCCGCGAGGACTGATGTCGTCCATCACGAATGGGACGACGCCGAGGTATGCCTGCCCTTCGTGAGTGTCGATCGAGAGACGGTCCGGAAGTCGCTGGGCCACGAGCGACTCGGGAACCGCCCAGTGGGCGAACAGCGCGTCCCGCCACGTCATCGTCAGTAGCGACCGGGTCGCTGTCGCACCCTCCTGACTGCTCATATATCATAGAGGAGCGCCGCGGGCTTGGGGCTGACGCCCGCGGAGGGTCAAACCGGCATTTGAGATTACGGTGTGGCCTTTTGTGTAGGCTCGAACACCCGGCCATGCGACGCACACACCTCGGAACCGTACTGGTCGTCTTCTTGCTCGTCCTCGCTGGCTGTTCGGGGGCGGGCGGCGGCGAGGCCGGTGGCGGCGGCGACGGCGGCTACGCCGCGTCGAACGACGCCGCGGCCGAAGCGACCGCCGCGGCGGCCGCGACCGCGACCCCAGCGGAGGAGTCACGGGCGAGCAGTGACGGCGGCGACGGGAGCGTCGTGGCACAGGCCGACCGTGCAATCATCCGCACCGGTCGGATCGCACTCACTGTCGACTCATATGGCGATGTTCGCGACCGGATAGCGCGGCTAGCGCGCAACCGCGGCGGCTACGTCGCCACCAGCAGCCGCGAGACCCGCGGCGAGGGGAACTACACGTGGACGACGGGCCGAATCGTGATCCGGGTGCCGAGCGACGCATTTACCGAGAGCTTCGAGACGGTCGAATCGTACGGCGAGATTCGCACGTCCGCGGCCGACACGCAGGACGTGACCGACCGGCTCGTCGACATCGAGGCCCGACTTGAGACGCTGCGCGCCGAGCGGGACCGCTTGCGTGAACTCTACCGCGAGGCGAACGAGACCGATGATGTGCTCGAAATCTCCCGTGAGTTGAGCGACGTACAGGCGGAGATCGAGCGATTGACAGCCCAGAAGCGCGCGCTCGAGGATCGCGTCGCGTACTCAACGATCACCGTTGAACTCCGTGAAGAACCGCCCGAGCGACCAACTCCGACGCCTAAACCTGGCTACGCCGACACTGCGCTGGGCGCGGCATTCCTCGCCTCGGTTGACGGCGTTGTGACGGGGGTGAAGGCGGCCGCCGTGACCGTTGCGTATGTGCTCCCCTACCTGTTCGCGTTCGGCCTTCCGCTCGCGGGCGTGAGTATCGTCGTCTCGCGGCGACTGTAATGAGTCGCCTTACTCCGGCTACGCGTGCCCGGAGACGCGAACCGCCTCGTACGGTTCTTCCAGCCACTCGATATCGGTGTCAGTGAGGTCGATGTCGAGCGCCGCCACCGCAGATTCGAGGTGTTCTATCGACGAGGCACCAACTATGGGTGCGGTGACGGCGTCCTTCGAGAGCACCCACGCGAGCGCGATCTGTGCCATCTCTGCGTCGTACTCGGCGGCGAGTTCCGCGACTCGCTCGTTGATCTCTTGGCCGCCACGTTTTGCGTACGGATGTTCCTGCGCGTAATCGTCGGTCTTCGCGCGCTCCGTGCTCATGTACTCCTCGTGGGGACGGGTGAGGTAGCCGCGGGCGAGCGGAGACCACGGGATAACGCCCATCCTCTCCTGCTGGCAGTACGGGAGGACCTCGCGTTCCTCCTCGCGGTAGGCGAGATTGTAGTGGTTTTGCATCGTCGCGAACCGCTCGAGGCCGTGGTCATCGGCGATGTGTTGAGCGGTCGCGAGCTGGTAGGCCCACATCGACGAGGCGCCGACGTGACGGACTTTCCCGCGGCGGACGGCATCGTCGAGCGCGCGCAGCGTCGTCTCGACGGGCGTATCGTAGTCCCATCGATGGGTCTGGTAGAGGTCAACGGTGTCCATTCCGAGTCGCGCGAGCGAGGCGTCTAGCTCCTGTTCGATTGTCTTCCGGGAGAGGCCGCCGGAGTTGGGGTCCTCGTCGCGCATCTGGAAGAACACCTTCGTGGCGACGACCTGCGCGTCGCGGTCGTACCCCGCCAGCGCGTCGCCAAGCACGCGCTCGCTCTCGCCGCGCGAGTACATGTTCGCGGTGTCGAAGAAGTTGATACCGAGGTCGGTGGCCCGCTCGACGAGTTCGTGGCCGAACTGCTCTCCCTGCACCCAGTCGCGCCACTCCGGGTCACCGAAGCTCATGCAGCCGAGACAGATCCGCGACACCTCGATGCCCGTGTCTCCAAGCGTCGTATACTCCATGCGCGGCCGTCACCGGCGGGAGATAAAAAGCTACGCCGCCGGATTACAGCGTCTCGGGGTCGATCCGCGCGACAAGCCGGCCAACTGCGAGAGTCCCGGCGACCGCAGCCAGGACCGTGACGGCCAGCGTCGTGTATGTCGTGGCCGTCGCGCTGCCAACCCCCACTCTGGCGACGGTCGTCGCGGGATGTTCCGGAACGAAGCCCGCGAGCGCGAACGCCGCAAGGACACCGAACGAGTAGCATAGCTGTGCTCGCCCACGCGTCGGGACGACCAGCGCGAGTGCAATGCCGACACCGACTAACAGAGTTGCAAGCACGAGCGCGTAGCCAACCAGCAGCGGCCACCCCCGAACGACAGTCCCGTTGGCGCTCAAGAGCACGATCCACAGCCCGACCTGTGCGGGCGCGAGCAACGCCATCGCGAGCCCCTTCCCCGCGACCACCTCACCGAGCGAGACCGGCGCGACGCGGAGGAGCTCTAAAGTGCCCCGTTCCAGCTCCTCGACAACCGAGTCCACCGCGGTCGAGCCGGCGATGAAGGCCGGGAGCAACACGAGCAGCGGCAGCAGCACGGTATACGCGAAGCCGAAGTACGGGGTTCCTCCTGCGGGTTCTGGATACGGCGCCGGCTCTGTCTTGAGCGCGACCGCGCGGTCGGCCCGCTCTCGACGCTCGAGCGTCTCAAGGACGGCCCGCAGTTGGACGACGACGAGTGACTTTCGCAGGCTTGACTCGGGAACCGTCGCTGTCACATCGATTCGGGTTCCGTCGCCCGCGTCGACAGTCCGTGCTACCGCGGTGGCGTCCACACGCCCTGCGTTGAACGCGGCTCGTAGCGCCTCGCGGTCGGCATAGCGGACGATCGTCACGCGGTCACGGTCAGCGGCCGCGTCGACCAGTGCCCCACTTGCCTCGCCGCTCACGCCGAGGTCGACCTCACCGCCGGCCGTCGACGAGGGGTCGTACAGCGCAGCCAACCCGACGACGAGAAATGATGAAAAGGCCGCGACGAACAGCTGGACGACAAGGGCGAGTACGAGCGTCTTCTCGGCTGTGAGCGCCGACAGTTCACGGCGGGCGAGACGGACGACGCGCCCCGAGTTCATGTGCCCATCCCCCCGAACACCGCAGCGTTATACGCGAGATGAACAGCGACGGCGACCGCGAGCCCGACAGCCCACCCCGTTCGACCACGCGTCCCCCCGACGGACGAACAGGCGGCCGTAACGGCATGGAGCATCAGTGGCGCTATCAAGAGTCCGAGCGCCGCCAGCGGCGCGAGAGTCGTTGGGTCGGGCCCTAGGGCGGCCGTCGCGACAGCGAGGTCTCCGAGCCCGACGAGTTGGGCGAGCAGCGCAAGCTTTTCTCCGAGAAAGAAGCCAGTCCCCGAGGCGACGCCGGCAGCGACAGCCCACCGCGGCGTCCGCGGGTAGCGGGCGTGCTCGAAGCCTGCAAGCACCGGTACCGACTTGGCAACTTCCTCAATGACCGCGACGACGATCAGCACTGCGGGCACGGAGACGGCTACGGGAAGCGCAAACAGGGTCGCAATGGCAAGCAGCTCGGCGACGAAAATAAAGGGGACAATCAACCCCGTGACGACGACGAGCGAGCGAACGCGGGTGATCCGGCCCGCAAGTGCGTCAAGTAGTTTCAGCCGGACAGGTCGTTGGGTAAACAGGTCTTCCTCGCGGTAAAGCCCGAGCCCAAAGCCATAGCAGACCACCGCAGTGAGCGTCGCCGGTAGCGTTGCGAGGACGGCACCCGCAAGGGAGACTCCCTCGCCGGTCAGGTCTCGGACGACGAGCGTCAGCGGCGAGACTAGGCCGACACCCCCCACTTCGGCGAACACTGCCGGGACGAATGCAAATGTTGTCAGCCCGACGGAGATACCTACAGAGAGGAAGGTAAGTTCGGCGAAGGAGCGGGCGAACATCGCCGCGACGAAGGTGACCGCGAGGAACAGTAGCGCGAGCGGGACAGCACCGAACAGCGAAAGTGGACCCCCACCGACGAGGAGCGTTATGCCACCAAGCATCGCGAGCGCTGCGAGGAGGTATGGGAGCGTTTTGCCGGCGACGATGTCTGCCGGCGATAGCGGCGCGACAAGCAGCAGCTCACCCCGGCGGTTCAACCGCTCGCGCAGCATTGTCGAGCCGTACGCTTGTACGAGGAAGTTCAGCGGCAGGACGAACAGGAAGGCGAGCACAAGCGACTCCAACGGGAACGGCGGTGTGATGTCTGATGGGGACCCGGTCGTCGTGCCGCTCCCGAACAGGTTAATGGCGGGGAGGGTCCCGCCGCCGGCCGTTCCGCCTCTGTCAACGGAAGACGGTGAAGCCGTGTCCATCGCGACTGTGTCTTCGGTCGCACTCTCTTCCTCGGCGACCGTATCGCCGGCGACCACGGTCTCGCTGCGGTCCGCGAATTGGAGCGTTACGGTGACGGGAAACGCCGCCGAGGCGTTTGATTCCTCTGCCATCCTGGCGTCGTTATATGCCGCGACGGTATTCCGGAGTTCAGCGACCGCAGCTCGCCCCTTTTGCCCGTCGATGCCCACCACACGGCCGTTTCGCACGAGCACGTCCACCCGACCCGACTCAAGTGCCGCTCGCGACGGCTCGCCGACGGCGAACGTTGGCTCCGCGACGACCGGGTCGTACAGGGGGTCCGACTCCGCGACCCCGACGCGATACAATCCATCGTCGAGCGCGAACCCCGTCGCCGCGAGCGCCGGCACTGCGGCGGCCGTGACGAGCAGCGTCGCGGCAAGCGCGAGCGCGACCCGGCGATCAATGCCAGCGACCCCTTTGGTCGTCTCCCACTGCGCGATCCGGAGCAGTTTCCGGAGGTTCACGCAGGCTCCTCGTCTCCTCTTGTGTCGGCACCCCCGCCCGCCACGTCGAGGAAGACCCGCTCAAGGCTCGGCTCGACGGTGCGAATGTCGCAGACCTCGCCGCCCGCAACGGTCGCGCGCTCGCGAACGCGCTCGACGGCGTCCATCGCGTCGACGACGACGCGGTGGCCGCGCTCGCTCGGCTCGCTCCCGTCGACGGGTACCGTGGTGAACACGTGGTACTCCGTCCCCCCGTATCGCTCGCGGAGCGCCTCCGGTGTCCCACGGGCGACAATCTCACCGTCGTTCATGATTGCGACACGGTCGCAGACCTCTTCGACGTGGTAGAGATTGTGCGCTGAGAAAAGGACGGTGCGCCCCTCGTCGGCGAGCTCGCGGGTAAACTCGACGACGTAGTTCGTCGTCAGCGGGTCGAGCCCTGCAGCGGGTTCGTCATAGACGAGTACGTCGGGGTCATTGACCAGCGAGCGGGCGATGGCGACCTTCCGCTTCATGCCCTTCGAAACGTCACCGAGGGGGCGCTCACGGTGTTCAAGATTGAGACGGCTGAGCGTCCGTTCGATGCGCTTTGTCGCCGTCCGGTCGTCAACGTCGTACAGGTCGGCAAAGAAGTGGAGATACGACTGCGCGGTCATCTCCTCGTATAGGGGCGACTCCTCGGGGAGAAAGCCCAGCCGCTCGCGCGTCGCCGGCTCGTTGGGCGCGGTGCCGGCGACGGCCACCTCGCCAGCACTCGGCTCAATGAGCCCTGCGACGGTCTTCAGCGTCGTCGTCTTCCCGGCCCCGTTGGGCCCGACGATACCGAACACCTCGCCCGGCTCAACCTCGAACGTTGACCGCTCGACGGCGACGAAGTCCCCGTATTCCTTGCGGAGGTCACGGACGCGTATCATACGTTGAGGAGGCACGGGAGTCCAAAAAGCATGGGCGCCGGCACGGATGGCGAGCCGCGGGCCGCGGTTTATATTCCGCCACGTCCAAGTCGTGGTGTGGTGCGGATCGCCCGGACGCCCGACGGCCGGCGGATTGAGATGGTCGAGCGAGTCACGGCGCCGCAGGACCGCGTCTGGGAGCTGTTCTGCGACACAGAAACGTGGCCTGAGTGGGGCCCGTCGGTGCGCGACGTGGAGTCGCCATGCCGCTACATTGAGGCCGGCACCGAGGGCCGAGTGCGGACCGTCGGCGGCGTGTGGCTACCGTTCACGATCCGGGCCTGCGGGGAATACCGATGGACGTGGGACGTGGCGGGACTGCCGGCGACGGGCCACCGTGTGGACTCGGTCGATCGCGGCTGTCTGGCGGTCATTGAGGTTCCGCTTGCGACGGCGCCCTACGCAGCGGTGTGCAAGCGAGGACTGCAGCGGCTCAGGGCGCTGGCGGAGTCGGTGTAGAACGCGCGACTTCAGTGTTTACTGCGCTCTTGCGGCGCCGACCTGGCGGAGGTCCTCGCCGATGCCGGCACCGTCGCAGTCATCAGCGGGACACTCGTAGTGCCAGCCATCGCGGGTAGCTCGCGCCTCCGCGAACCGCGTGCCGCATTTACCACACTGGAGATCGTCGGCTCCACAGGTGTCGAGGTGGAGTTCGAGCGCCAGTTCCGTCCCGAACGCACGCGAGCAGTGTCGGCAAACGTTGGTCATAGTCCGCGGTTCGACGTATCACCGCTTCAGCGTATCGGTCGACGGCGTGTTCGGGTGAGTATCTCACACACGGGCTGCTCGGAGAGCGTTGTCGCTCGCCGAAACTGCCGGCACGCCACCCCGTGGGTCCGAACCGCGTGTCACATAGATGCAAGGAGGAAGCCCACGAGTTTACTCGTGGGAGGAATCCGACTCGAACCGGCGTCTCACCTCGTCAAGAGCCGCGACTCAGTCGGGGCGCTCCATCGAGAACCGGTCACGGGTGTAGGTGTATCCCGACCCGGCCATCCGACCGACGACATCGAGTTTCCCCGTGTCGAGTTTCCCGTCAGTGGTCACGCCGTCGTCGACGTGAACGTACTGCACTTCGCCGAGCACGAGCATAGAGGCGCCGAACTCGACCGTTTCGACGACCGTGCACTCGAAGACGACCGGCGAGGCCGCAACACACGGCGCGTCGACGACCGTACACTCGGCCTTCTTGACCCCCGCCCGATCGAACTCGTCGACGTCCGCAGTCGTACTGGTGGCGTTCATCGCCGCTGCAAGGTCGGCCGTGACGACGTTGTGTGCGAACGCCCCCGTCTCAACGGCGTTGCGCGCCGTGTCCTTCAGGCCGTCCATGTTACCGGCAGAGAACGCTAGCGTCGGCGGCGCCGGCGTCGCAACGTTGAAAAACGAGTACGGTGCCAGGTTGTCCCGGTTGTTCCCTCGCGTGGAGATCCAACCGATGGGCCGCGGGACGACTGCGCCCGCCAGCGTACGGTACAGCGACCGCTTTTCACGGGCATCTATCTCCATGCGTCTCTCACCGCGTCGGTCGCCGTCGTCGGGTCGTGCACGAGGGGAGAACGAGGGGCCGGTACTTCAAGCGTGTCGGTGCCGGCTCAGAACAGCCCCAGCCCGAGCGCGTAGGGCCACTGGAGACCGCCAACGGCGAGAAAGCCGAGCGCCGCGCCTGCACCATAGACGTTCTTGAGGAAGTTCGTCATCTCGTTCTGCTGGTCCTGTTGGTCCTCTTGAGCCCAGAAGTCATGCATCGTCACTGCGGAAGCGAGCAAAAACGCCGCCAACGCGCCCGCGGCTAAGACGGGGAACGCCCCGACAACGATGCCGAGTCCTCCGAGCACAAGCAGCACGCCCGAGGCGACGACGGAGAACCGCGGCGCTGGCAGCCCTTTGAACTCCGCATATCCCGTCATCTGGTCGGTATTCATGAAGTGGTTGACCCCCATGAACGCGAGGACGCCACCGAAAAGGAGCCGGCCGAGCAGAAATAGCTCACCGGCGCCCGCCGCCGCGAAGACGTCCGCCTGGAGTGGAATCATGCTCTCACCACAATACTCGATTTGCTTCGGTAACTCGATTGCATTACGTTACTGCGTATTGGACGGACGGTTATATCAGTTTGCGGACACTCCAGTCACCGGGTGACATGCGTGCTATCGGGGCTGTGGCCTGAACAGAATGGCAGGGTGAGAGAGATGGACCCTGGTCATCTGGTGGGGCCATCTTGATTAGGCGAGAGAATCCCGCCGTGTACGGCGGGCGTGAATCGCCGCACGATACTGGTACTCTGTGTACCACGACCCGAGTGCTATCCGACGCGGCGCGTCCGCGCTCATGCCGAGACAATCGGACGATATCGGAGTCCCACACCGAGTCCCACAGGTATCCACTGTGTAATCGGTGGATACCGACGCAACATACCAAGATACCGCCGAGTCCGTCACAGGATCGGAGTCACGGTAGTGTGGCCCTGCCAGCACGTGTCGGGTGTCAACCCGTACCTCTCCACCTCAGCGGGCCGTTGCTCGTGGGAAGCCCCGTCGTTTAGGGCGGGGACGAGGTCACTTATGAGTGTCAGGGTACGCTTCGGCTAACAGGTCGGGCTCTGCGAGCAGGCGGTCGCGCACGGGGGCTACGACCTTGGAGATGGCCGCCGCCGCCGCCGGCTTGAGATCGGCGGGGTGGAGTTCGCCCGACACGTAGTCCGTCTCGAGGTCGTCGTAGCCGTTGTAGACGAGGTCGCCGCCGTACTCCTTGGGCCGCTCGACGACGAACGCCTCGTTACGCTCGACCAGAACGGGGAAGACCAGGTACTGAAGATATTCGAGGACGCCGTTCTCCTCGACCTCGCCCTGTGGACAGTATGCCCCCTGGATCTTCTCGTCGATCTCGTCGGCAGAGTCGGTGAGATTCACCTTCGAGCTAGCGTCGGAGGCGGACATCTTTCCGCCAGTGAGTCCCGAGAGTAGCGGCGCGAACACGCAGGTGGGCTTGCCGTAACCGTGGTCAGGGAGAATCTCTCGAGCAAGCATGTAGATGCCGCGCTGGTCGATGCCGCCGTAGGCGATGTCGGCGTCGAGGGCCGCCACGTCGAGGCTTTGCATCAGCGTGTACACCAGTCCGCCGAGCTTGGGGTTCTGAGACTGGCGGACGACCTCGCTACCGGCTCGCTGAGCGCGAGAGATAGTCGTATTGGCAAGCATTCGGTACAGCTCAAGCGTGTACGGCTCCTCAAGCTGATACTCGGTCCCGCGGACGAACTCAACGGCGTCAGGGTCTTGCCCAGCCGCCTCAATCATCCCCCTGATTGCCGCCTCGTAGTAGCGTGAACGAGCGTCCAGTAGCTCGAACGGTGACTTCTCGTCGTCGAGATGAGCGTGAAGATCCGCAACGAGGACAGTCACCCCCACATCGGCGGCGAGGAAGTCGGCGAGCTTGCGCATTGTCGTGAAGTGGCCAATGTGCATCTCCCCGGTCGGCGCGTAGCCGATGTACGCGTGTGGGTCATCCTCGCTCTCGAACAGCGCCTCGATCTCGCTTGCGGTCACGGCCTCCTCCGTGAACCGGGTCACCAGCTGCGCGCGCTCGGCGGCGTCCATACCAGACCAACCGGGGTAGCGTGGATAAAACGTGTGTTCCCGTGGCGTCAGCCTGGACTGGCGGCGCCTGCGCGTCACCGGTGCCGGTAAGTCGTCTCGTCCCGTCACCCTGGATATGAGTCCGGAAGGGACGGTACGGGACTACTACGACGCGCTGCGGGCTGGCGACCCGTTGCACCCGTTCTTTTATCAGTCACCGACGACGGTGAAGTTCGGCATTGGAGAGACGCTGTCGGGGTATGACGCCGTGGAGTCAGGGTTGCGTGAACAAACCGCGGCGACGACCGACTGGACGGTCGAATCGGACGCGCTCGTGGTCGGCGGCGACGGCGACAGCGCGTGGTTCGCAGACCGCGTCCATATGGCCTGGACGGACACTGACGCCGACGTCGACCACGCCTACGACACCCGGTGGTCAGGGTCGATGCTCCGGGTCGACGGCCGGTGGGCGTTTACCGGGATGCACGTCTCCGTGCCCGTGCGCGGCGGTGCCGAGGTCGACGGGAGTGGGGAGGCGGACGAGTGATGGTCGGGCCGGTTTCGGACGACGAGCGCGATCGGTTTGCGCTGAAAATGAAGCTCGGGTTGACGGCGCTTGTCGCCGCCTCAGGCGGGCTCATCGCCGTACAGGGGGGTGCGAGCCTGCTCGCCGTGGCGGCGGCGATCGCGGGAGCGGCGGTTGTCGGCGCGATGCTGATCTGGTTCGTCTTTCCCGGCTCGGGGAGCCGCTCGCGCGGGGACGACCGTGAGCCACGCTTCGGGAACTGACGGCGGTGCGTCCCGGGCGACCGCGAGCGGTTCCTTCATTACAGACCGTTCACGATTACCTCCATGACACGTGCAGCGGTCGTCGGCGTCGGGATGACGAAGTTCGGCGTTCACGACACGCCTCTGCAGGAGTTGTTCGGCGAGGCGGCCTTCGCGGCGCTTGAGGACGCGGGCGTCGCGGCACCCGATCTCGACGCACTCTACTTCGGCAACGCAATGAGCGGACAGGCGGAGAATGAGACCCATCTCGGGCCGCGGATGGCGAGCCACGTCGGGGCCGCGGGCATCGAGGTGCAGCGGTTCGAGGACGCCTGCGCCACCTCCGCGAACGCCTTTAAAAACGCCGTCCAGGCTGTCGACGCGGGCGTCCACGACGTCGTCCTTGTCGGCGGCGTCGAGCGATGTACCCCCGAAACAGGAAAGGATACCCCGGCGATGACGCGCATCTTCGCGTCCGCCTCCCACCGCCAGTACGAGCAACCGACGGGACTCACCTTTCCCGGCGTCTTCGCGCTGCTGACGAAGCGGCACATGCATGAGTACGGAACGACCGAAGAGCAGCTCGCGGCGGTCGCAGTGAAGAACCACGCGCACGGTCGGCTGAACCCCCGAGCGCACTTCGGGAAGGAGACGACGGTCGAGGCGGTGTTAGAGGGACCGGTCGTCGCCGATCCCTTCCGGCTTATGGACTGTTGTCCGTTCTCCGACGGTGCGAGCGCGGTCGTTGTCGTCTCCGACGAGCTTGCGGACTCGTACGACGCCCCTGTCGACGTGACGGGCGTGGGCCACGCGACGGACGTGGTCCCTATCGGCGACAAGGCGAGCCTGACGGCGACGCAGGCGGCCCGCGACGCGGCCACGACTGCCTACCGCCAGGCGGATATCGATGCCAACGACGCCGACTTCGCCGAGGTTCACGACTGCTTCACCGGTGCCGAGGTGCTTGCGAGCGAGGCCATTGGCTTCGCGCCGGACGGCGAAGGCGGCGTCTACGCCGCGGAGGGTCGGACGTCGCTCGGCGGCGACTGCCCAATCAATCCCTCTGGCGGACTGAAGGCGAAAGGCCACCCCATTGGGGCGACCGGCACCGCCCAGATCGTCGAGTTGACCGAACAGATCAGAGGGACCGTTGGCGAGCGACAGGTCCCGGACGCGAATACGGGCGTCGCGCACAACCTCGGCGGCGACGCGGCGACCACTGTTGTCAGCGTGCTGGAGGGTCGGGCATGAGCGACGGACTTGATTACGCGACGTGGGTTGAGGCGCTCCGCAACGACCGACTGTTCGGCCTCGCCTGTGGGTGTGGTCACACGAACGGCTCACCAACGGGCGCGTGTCCACACTGCGGGTCGCGCGATCTCGAGCGCGTCGAGTTGTCGACGGCGGGCGTCGTCCACACGGAGACGACGATCCAGGTCCCGCCCGAGGGATTCGAGGAGCGCGGCTACCAGGTCGGCCTCGTCGAGCTGGGAGTGGGCTCCGCGAGCGACACGAGCGGAGGCTCGGATGAACGCCGTTCCTCGGGTGCGACGGTGATGGGACGGTTTGCGGGCGACACAGTAGAGATCGGCGACGAGGTCGCGCTAGCAGGCGTCTTCGACCAGAACGACGGCCACCCGGCACCGCTGTTCGCGCCGGTCTGACTCACTGCGTCGCGTCAAGCTGGTCCGCAAGGTGGACGACGATCGGAACCGACGCCTCCTCAACGAAGCGCGCGAGCTCCTCGCCGTCCCGCTCCACGACGACCGTTGGTATCAGCTCGATGTCGTATGCCTCGACCTTCTCGCCGGACTTGGAGCCGTCATCGTTCTTCTCGACCGGGTAGTGGTACACCCGGTGGTCGGGGATGTCGGCGGACTTGAGCGCAGCCCCGAAGTCTGGGAGCTGTGCGCGACAGTCCTTACACCAGTCACCGCCCCACACGTGAACCTCGATTTCGTCGGCCAACGTGGCGAAAGTTGCGACGCTCTCCTCATAGCCAGCGTCGGTCCAGGCGGGATTCGGCCGCATCGTCTCGAGTTGCATACCCTCCGTAGCGTGGAGCCGGGCTTAACCTCGGCGACTCAGAGGGTGGCAGACCATGCCGGTGACCGCAGGCCCCTTAGCCTCGGACGCGAACTGATGACTAATGGAACGTAGCGTCCTCGGGACCATCGGGTCGCCGCTCGTGCAGGTGTCGTCGCCGCCGGGGAGCGTCGTCGCTGCCAAGATCGAATCAAAAAACCCTGGCGGGAGCGCGAAGGACCGCCCCGCGCTCGCGATGGTCGAGGCCGCAGAGCGCGCTGGCGAGCTCGAACCGGACGACACCATCGTCGAACCCACCTCCGGGAACACAGGTATCGGTATCGCGATGGTAGGGGCCGCGAAGGGGTATGACGTACGCATCGTGATGCCCGCCTCGAAGTCTCCCGAGCGCCAGCGCGTGATGCGCGCTTACGGCGCCGATCTCGAACTCGTTGAGGGAGACATCTCGACGGCGAAGGAGCGGGCCGACGAGATCGAAGCAGAGGAGGATGCCGTCCAGCTCCGGCAGTTCGAGAACGAGGCGAACCCGCAAGCTCACTACGCAACCACCGGCGCGGAGATCATCGAACAGGTGGGCGACCGCGAGGTAGACGCGCTGGTCGCCGGGGTCGGCACCGGCGGCACACTTACCGGTGTTGGGCGACGGCTTCGCGAGGCGTTTCCCGACGTGGAGATCGTCGCGGTCGAGCCTGAGGACAGCGCCGTCCTCTCCGGGCGCGAGCCGACGGGCGACAGTTTCCAGGGGATGGGGCCGGGGTTCGTCTCACCGAACCTCGACACTGACCTCCTCGACGACGTGCTCACGGTCGGGATCGAGGCGGCGGAAGAAGAGTGTCGCCGGCTCGCCCGCGAGGAGGGCATCCTCGTCGGACAGTCCTCGGGGGCGTCGAACCTCGCGGCGCGGCGAGTCGCCGAACGGCTCGCCGGCGACACCGACTGCCCGGGTCCCGACCCAACGACGAACGTGCTCAGCGGGGGGACGACATACGACCCCATTCCCAAGGAGTGTCCACTCGTCGTCACCGTCTACTGGGACTCCGGCGAGCGGTACATGTCGACAGGACTGTTCGACTAGACGGGGGTGACGGCGGGTGTTGGGCCGTCGTCAGTGGGCTCGTCCTCCCCGGCGAGATCGCGGACGAACGCCATCGTCGCCATGTCGAACACCGTGGCGACCGGCGCGAGCGCCACACAGCCGAGGACCAGTCCGGTGAGCCCGAGATTGACGAACACGAGCGTCGCGGGAACCGACAGTGCCGCCGTGACGAGCGCGTACTGGACGAAGTACGAGAGTGCCGGGCCACCGCCGCCGGTGAGTTCGAGGCTTCGCGCGAGCGCAGCACGGAGCGCAGCGTCCTCGGTGATTACGAGGTACGGTACCGGGTAGAAGAGGTACGCGCCGAGCAGCAGCAGCGGGAGCGTGAGCAACAGCAGCGGCGCCGCGACCACGCCGACCCCGATACCGGCGAGGCCGAGCACGAGTACCAACAGCTGGAAGCCGAGTATCGGCACGAGATACTCTCTCGCGTCGGTCCGGAAGGCGAGCGAGTCATCGTCGAGCGCGCGGTCGAGTCCACCGAGATAGCCGGCGGCGAGCGCCGCGGTGACGACCGCCGTACCGACGAGCGTGGCGACGCCGAGCACGGGCTCGCCGAACGGGAGACTCACGCCGGACTGTCCGTTCGGCGTGTTCATCAGGTTCCACCCGGTGCTCACCGGCAGCGGGAAGCCGAAGGAGATCCCGACGTGGAAGTCAGTGCTCGGTGGCCGGAGGTTCTCGATGGACAATAGGGCGACGACCGCGGGCACGGCGGCCAGCCCCCAGCGCCCGTCGAGGGCGTCGCTAGCACGGGAAAGCAGGTCGCTGATGGAGGGCATCGTCGGGTGGTCGCCCGGCGCTGACAAACGCCTTGTGTCCCCGCTGTCAGGCGCCGAACTCCGACTCCGTCACCCGGACGCGGAGGGTGTCCTCGACCTCGCGGAGATCATACTCGGGGAGCTCGTGACCCGTTCGCGTCACGAACATCGGCTCAACGAGTTCGTCCGTCTCCGTGACGCCGTATACTTTCAGGTATCGCTCGGATTCGTCGACGGCGACCTCGTCGTCTCGCACCGCCGTTGCGAGCTCGCGAGAGAGCCACTCCTCGTCGCTGATAGACGGCTCGAACACCATCGCGGCGTCGGCGAACCGCACCAGATACCAGTTCAGGTCGTTCAACAGCGAGACAGCCGCGCCCAGGCTGATTGTCTCAAGGGCGATTGTGTTCGCGTACGGCTCCGTGAGGTCGTAGGTGGCAAGTGCATCGCGGGCGGTCTCGCGGGAGACTAGTTCGTACCGGAGGTTCACGTCCGGCGTCCCGACAAGGCACACCCGCGTCATGGGCCTATCGAGCGGGGCCAGGGAAAAGTCGGTTTCGTTCCCCGGGGTCGAGCGGAGAGACGAGTCTCAGAAGGTCGAGAGATCGCCCTTGATAACTCGCTCAGTAATAGAAGTCACCGCCGCGAGTTCACGGTCAACAACTGCCTCGACCTCGGTTTCAACGTCGGCGATGGAAACGCCGTCGGCGGTGACAAGTGAAGCGTCGGCGACATGGGGGGAGTCGATTGGCTGGCCGATCTGCGACAGCAGGCGGACGCGGACCTCCTCGATCCCGGCGACCTCATCGACGACTGCTTCCGCGATCTGCGTCGACAGCAAATTGTAGATCTTCCCGATGTGGTTGACGGGGTTTTTGCCTGAAGTGGCCTCCATCGACATCGATCGGTTAGGTGTAATGAGACCATTGGCGCGGTTGCCGCGACCGACGGAGCCGTCATCGCCTTGCTCTGCAGAGGTCCCCGTGGTGGTGAGGTAAACGGCGCCCGACTCGATGTCGTCTGCGGTGTTGACGTGGACCGTCACCTCGCGGTCCGTGAGGCCGGCCGCGAGGTCCTCTACGAACGCACGGACGGACGCGACCGCGTTCCGGTAGGCATCGATATCCGGAATATGGGTGTCGACCATCGCGGCGGCGACGGTCACATCGATGTGGTCGCCCTCGCGTTTCCCCATCACCTTGATATCTTGACCGAGGTGCGGTTCGGGGTAGTCTTCAATCAGCCGGCGCTCGGCCGCGCGGACGACCTGTTCGGTCTCCGTGAGGGGTGCGTGGCCGACACCGAAAGACGTGTCATTGGCCATTGGGACCTGCGCCCCCTCCTCGCCGAACACCGTCTGGAGGTCGCCCGACCCTTCGCCGAGCTTTACGTCGACGATAATGTCGGTGTCGAGATCGAGTTCAGGGAAGTGCCCACGGAGATAGTCGCGGGCGGCCTCTAAAGCGATGCTCTCCGCCGGGATGTCGATCACCTCACCGGCCTGTTCGTACTGCTTTGTCGCGCGGCCGACGACGAGGATGTAGATCGGCTCGACGACCTCACCGCCGCCGAAGGCAGGCGCCGCAGTGCCAGCAACGAGTTGTGTTTCGTCGGTGTTGAAATGGAGCACCTCGCCGACGCGGTCGAGGTATGCTTGGGCAAGCGCCCGCGAGACGCGTTCAGCGATGCCGTCGCAGATGGAGTCAGGATGGCCGAGCCCCTTCCGCTCGACGATCTCGACCTCCTGTTGCTCCACCGCGCGACCCACTACGGGCTCGACGCGGATGTTACGGTCGGACATTGCTTCGCGCTACCCCTGCGGCGGTTCTATAACTTACGGAAACACCTGGCCGCTCACAGATTACTTGGAGTTATTTATCTGCCAGCAGTAACCCCAGATAGGAGGTGCGGATGGTGTCATCGGGGTCCAGCCCAAGGACCGCGAGGAGGTCGCGCGCGCCCTCGCGTGCCGCTGGCACGTCGGTCTCTTCGGAAACCTCCGTCTCGACTTCAACGAACTCCCCCAACTCTGAGACCGTATCGAGCACCACCGTGTACCCGTCGAGCGCGTAGAACGTCCGCTCCTTTTGAACGACCGCAGCGGGCTCAAATCCAAGACCGTCGAGGATACCCCGGAGCGCCGCTGCAGCATCGACCTCCGTTTCGTGCTCCTCGCGGGTCTTCGAGGACTCATCGACGAGCGGCCCTTTATACGTGAGCCGTGTCGTCTCGGACTCGTCCTCGTGCTCCTCGCGGACGCGCAATGCCTCGTCGGTCGCCGCGAAGTCGCGGTGGGGCGCGTCGTAGTAGGTGTCGCGTTGGGTGACCGCACCCTCGTAGGTCGCCCCTTGCTCCTCAAGTCGCCGGCGGACGGGCCCGTGGTCGGTTCGGGTCTTGAGTTCGACCTCGTACACGGGCGCCATGGGCGCCTCGTGGAGTTAATCCCGTCGGCGACAAGCGAAACGTGATTGTTAAGAGTGCGACGAGAGTGCATAACGGTATGAGTGACGAAGCCGAGGAGGCCACGACGGCCGAGGAGACGGCAGCACCCGAGGAGGACGCACCCGAGGAGAGCGAGGTCGAGGACACCGAAGCTGAGTCGGAGGAGCCGACGGGACTCCAGGCCGGTGACTTCATCGAGATTGGGTACACCGCTCGAACCGTTGACGGCGGCCAGCTCGTCGACACCACCGACCCCGAGGTTGCGGATGAGGAGGGCGTCGGCGATCAAGGCACCTTTGAGCCGCGCGTTATCGTGCTCGGGGAGGGCCACCTCTTCGAGGCCGTCGAGGAGGAGATCATCGGCGGTACCGTCGGCGACACCGGCTCGGTCGTTATTCCCGCGGCCGAGGCGTTCGGTGAGTACGACGAAAGCGAGGTTCGCACCGTCTCGGCCAACAAGATCCCTGACGACTCGCGCCGGCCGGGCGCGCAGGTCCAAATCGATGGTGAGCAGGGCTATCTCGAGACCATCATCGGGGGCCGCGCCCGCGTTGATTTTAATCACCCGCTCGCGGGAGAGGCTGTCGAGTACGACTACGAAATCCTTGGTGAAGTCACCGACCAGCTCGAGCGTGCACAGGGACTGTTCGACATGTTCCTCGACATCGACTTGGAGATGTGGATTGAACAGGAGGAAGTCGAGGAAACGAGCATCGAGGACCCTGCTGAGGAAGACGACGAGCCTGAGACCGTCACTGAGATGGTTGAGAAAACCTCGCTGTACATCGAGGCAACCCCACAGCTATCGATGAACCAGCAGTGGATGTTCCAGAAACAGCAGATCGGTCAGCAGATCATGCAGTTGACGGGCATCGACCGCATCGTCATCGAGGAGGTTATCGACGGCTCCGGCGGCATGGGCATGCCTGGCATGATGGGCGGCATGGGTGGTATGGGCGGTGCTGGCGGCGCTGAGGGCGCCGACATCGAAGAGGCGCTCGAGGACGCCGATATCGACGCTGACGAGATCGTCGACGAGATCGAGGAGTAGTTGAGGTAAGAGTGCCGCTCCCACCGGACGGCCTTGCTCGGCTCGACGTCGATGTGCGTTTTGTCCGTGCCGCGAATCCAGGCTAAGTAGTCGGGCATTCAATCCGCCGTGCATAGCCGCTCGACGGTGTGATATTGCTCAATAAGCTCTTTGTTGGTGAACGACGCGTGGAGCTGGTCGTGACTCCGCGCGGTGTTCAGGAATCAGGTAGTGATCCTCCATCGGGAGCGGCTCACCGTAGTGTCCGCACAGCACACACGGGTCCGACCCGCCGGCTATCCTGATCGTTCTGCCGTCGGAAATCGCGTGTTTGTCTGTGGAAACGCCTGGGATTACATATCCGGAAATGCCCGCGCGGCGGCTCCGACGCCTGCCACGTCGTTGATCCAGCGGGCGGCGACAGTTTTCTTCAACAGTTCGGCGGCCGGTCCACCGAAGGTGTCGATCACCTCGCGGACGCCGACGACGTTATACGCGACGGCCTTGTCCCCGACGGAGACGAGCGTCCCCTTATCATCGTGCGTCCAGGTTTCCAGCGACTGACCGCGGGCGGCCCGAGCGAGATTGAGACCAGCGACCTCTGCAGCCTGCCAGGCAGCCTGTGCGGTCGGGGGGGCGGGGGTGTCGTCCGGCTGATCGATGAGAGCGGCGTCACCGATGGCGAACACCCGGTCGTCGTTGGTCCTGAAGTCGCGTTCGGTGTGAATCCGGTGGCTGCGCTCGTCCTGTCCGACCTCGATGGTCTCAGCGGCGTCTTGGCCGGTGATTCCCCCTGTCCATAGCAACACGTCGTAGTCGAGTTCCGTGTCGTCACCGATGTAAACGGTGTCGGCGTCCACTTCGCCGATGAACTCCCCTGTCATCACGTTCACGTTAGCCTCGTTGAGGAGTTTCGCGAGCTTCGCCTGTACCACGGGGTCATTGTTCGGGAAGACGTTATCCAGCCCCTCAACGAGGTGAATCTCGATAGGCGCGCGGTGTTTGTCACGGAACTCCGCGATCTCGCCGGCCGACTGGATGCCCGAGAGCCCCGCACCTCCAACGACGACCTGCGCGGGATCTTCTTTCGTTGCTTCGGTCGCAGCCTCGCGCACGGCGTCGTGGATATCGAGCGCGTCCTGGAGACTCTTCAGCGTCAGTGAGTGCTCCTCAAGCCCGTCGATGCCGAAGAAGGCAGTTTGGGAGCCGAATGCGACGAGCACGTAGTCGTAGTCGACGGTGGAGCCGTCCGCCAGCTCGATGACCCGCCCGTTCGTGTCAAGCGACTCGACCCGGGCGTGAATAAACCGCGTGGACGGAGCCTTCAGTTCCTCGCAGCTGAAGGTGATCTTATCGCGGAGGTCCGGGTTGCGGATGACGCGGTGGGACTCGTGAAGCACTAGGTGGTGGTCGACATCAGAGACCCAGGTGAGGCCGGCCTCGCCGTTGAGTTCCCGTTCGAGCCGCTTTACTGCGCCGGTACCGGCGTACCCGGACCCGAGCACGACGATGTCGTCGGTCATACCGAAACTCCGGAGGCCCACAGATACAAACCCTGCGGAACGACGGCGTCCTCCGGCTACTTCTCCGGGGTCTCGCCCTCGGCAGGGGCCCGCATCTCGTCTATGGTGAGAATGAGACTGTTGTTCGTGTCGTCTTTCCCGTCAAGCGTCCCAACAATGCGGAGCTTCGAGAGCGGCGTCGGACCGACGACGACCGTATCGCCCTCGTGGAAGTCGCTGATCGACCCTTGGAGGCGGATCTCGGCACGGCACAACTCCGGATGATGAACGCTCGTCAGGTCAATCTCCTGGACGTTCGCCCCTTCGAGCAGTTCTCCGTTGTGCTCGAGCGGGACGTTGGCGGCCTGGTCCATTTCCTGCAGCTCCAGCGCATCGTAGGCAGTACCCGTCGGCTTGTACCCACCCTTTGGTCCCGGTACCCCCTCGACCAGCTGGAGTGCTTTCAGACTCTGCATCTGGTTGCGAATGGTGCCCGGATTGCGGTCAACCTCCTCGGCGATCGCCTCACCCTTCACTGCGGTCTCGCTCTCCCGGTGAAGGTTGATCAGCGCCTCCAGGATCTTCTTTTGAGAGGGCGTGAGTTCGATAGATGACATGCAACGTAATTCGGTAAGGTTCGGCTTAAAGCCGGCGGTGGGGCCGGCAGCGCTCTTGCTGGAAGTGAAACGACACGGACTTACCGCGGGCGAGACCGCCACTTGGTATGAACGGACACCGCGTGCTGGTCACCGGCGGCGCAGGATTCATCGGCTCGAACCTCGCGAACCATCTCGCTGGCGACAACGATGTCGTCGCCGTGGACGATTGCTACCTTGGCACGCCCGAGAACCTCGCCGAGGAGGTGACGTTCGTCGACGCCTCCGTGCTTGATGACGACCTCCCCGCCGATGTGGACGTGCTCTTCCACCTCGCCGCGCTGTCTTCACGGGCTATGCACGAGTCCGACCCCGCCCGGGGGGCCCGAGTCAACGTCGAAGGATTCGTCAACACCGTCGAACAGGTGCGAAAAGAAGGATGTGAAACCGTCGTGTACGCCTCGACGTCGTCCATCTATGGAGACCGTACCGAGCCGTCGCCAGAGTCGATGGATGTCGAGGCGCGGACGGGGTATGAGGCCTCGAAGCTCGCACGCGAACGCTACGCCGAGTATTATCAACACTTCCACGGCCTCACGATGGCGGGGATGCGGTTCTTTTCTGTGTACCAGGGCTTCTCGGGGGCCGAAGAGCACAAAGGCGAGTACGCGAACCTCATCGCGCAGTTCGCCGACAAGCTCGCGCACGGCGAGCGCCCGGACATCTGGGGGGACGGCACGCAGACACGCGACTTTACGCACGTCGACGATGTCGTCCGCGGGTTGGAACTGGCCGCCGACCACGAACTCGACGGTGTATATAACATCGGCACCGGCGAGTCTTACTCGCTCAACGAACTCGTCGACCGGCTGAACGATGTGCTCGGGACGGCCGTCGAGCCGACATATTCCGAAAACACGATGACGAACTATGTCCATGACACGATGGCCGATCCATCGAAAATGCAGGCGGCGACCGGCTGGGAGCCGGAGATCGGCTTCGACGAGGGGCTACGCCGCGTCTGTGAGCCGTATCTCGAGTAACCCGCCGGAGCACCGCTTTTGTACGGGGCCGCACTCGGCTCGCGCATGGACATCCGACTGATCGGCGTGCCGATGGACCTCGGTGCCGACCGGCGCGGTGTAGACATGGGCCCCTCAGCGATCCGGTACGCCGGGCTCGCGAGTGAACTCGAAGCGATAGGCCACCGCTGCACCGACGCCGGCGACCTTGCCGTCCCACGGCCGGAGACGCTTGGCGGGACGGCAACGGCCGACTCGGCCACCGCGAAGTATCTCGACGAGACCGCAGCCGTGTGTCGTAACCTCAGAGAACGGGTCGCCGAGGCAGTCGCCGATGGCGCGTTACCGCTCGTGCTCGGCGGCGACCACTCCATCGCCATTGGCACCGCGGGCGGGGCCAGTGCCGACGCGACCGGCGTAGTCTGGTTCGACGCACACGGCGACTTCAACACGCCCGACACGACACCCTCAGGGAACGTCCATGGGATGTCGCTCGCGGCGATCCTGGGGTGCGGGCGGTTCGCCGACGAGCCATGGGCGCGCGCACCGGGGATCGACCCCGAGAACGTCGCGCTAGTCGGGGTCCGGTCGCTCGACGACCGGGAACGTGACGCACTCGTCGACAGCGGCGTGACGACGTTCACCATGTCCGACATCGACGAGCGCGGGTTGCCGAACGTAGCAGAGGCGGCGCTCGCCGTCGCGACGGAGGGTACGGAGGGTGTCCACGTCTCACTGGACATGGACGTTCTCGACCCGGACGAGGCCCCAGGCGTGGGCACGCCCGTGCGTGGCGGCGTTACTTACCGCGAGGCCCATGCCGCGATGGAGGCGGTCGCCGCCCATCTTGAGGACATCTCTTCGCTCGAGGTGGTCGAGGTGAACCCGATCCTCGACTCACACAACCGGACCGCAGAACTGGCCGTCGAACTGCTCGCCTCCGCGCTTGGCCGACGCATTCTCTGAGTGCTGAGGCCGAGTCGTTTTACTGGCTAGCCTTCATATTGTGGTGTATGAATCTCGACGGGCGGCGCGGCTGGGTGGTCGTCGGGGCCACAGTCGGGCTGTTTTCCCTGCCGCCACTGTTGCTCGTTGCCGTCGCCATGTTCGACATCGCGCTCCCAGCGGAGGTTGTTGTCGCCGCGCTCGGGCTTCCGCTTGCGGTTATCACCCTCGGACTTGCGTACCTCGCTCGCCGGGTCGCATCGGAACCCGATGAGCCGACGCTTATCGGTGACGAACTGGCTGAGAAGGTCGGGATGACGAGCGAGGAGTACCGGGAGTTGACCGAAGACTAACGACACCTACTCCGACGCTGTGTCGGCGGGCGTGGCGTCGTCGTCAGCCGCCGGAACGACGTCGACCGCCGCGACCCAGTCGCCATCGTCGAGGTTCATTACTTTTACTCCCATCGTATTGCGTCCCTGCCGGGACACCTCTTCGACGGTAGTGCGCATAATCTGGCCGGACTCGCTCATGATGACGAGCCCGTCTGCCTCGGTCACGGCGCTTAATGAACAGGCCTCGCCGTTACGCTCGTTCGTCTTGATATCGACCAGCCCCTTGCCGTATCGCGACTGTCGACGGTATTCCGAGAGTGCCGTACGCTTTCCATAGCCGTTCCGTGTGACTGTCAGAAGGTCGAGTGCATCGCCTTCTTTGGTCGCAACGAGTCCAGCAACTTGGTCGTCGCCCTCAAGTTTGATACCATTGACGCCCCGGGCCGTCCGGCCCATCGAGCGGGCCTCCGACTCGTCGAACCGGATAGTCATTCCCCGGCGAGTACCGACCACGAGGTCTGTCTCGCCATCGGTCACCTCGACGTCCACGAGTCGATCACCGTCCTCCAGGCGAATGGCGCGGATACCGCCGGAGTGGACGTTCTCGAAAGCTGCCAATTCGGTGCGCTTCACGTAACCGCCCTTCGTCGCCATCGCGAGATACCCCTCCTCGTCCTCAACGTCGTCTACGTCGACGACGGCGGTGACCTCCTCGTCGTTGTCGAGATCGATCACATTAATGACGTTCGTGCCGCGGGCAGTACGTGACATCTCGGGGATTTCGTACACCTTCAGCTGATACACCTGGCCCTGGTTGGTGAACACCATCAGGTAGTCGTGGCTGTTGGCCTGGAAAACGGTTGAGACACGGTCGCCGTCCTTCGGCCGAACGCCGATGATGCCCTTGCCGCCACGGTGCTGGGGATCGAACTCCGCAAGCGGCATCCGCTTCACATAGTCGTCTTCCGTGAGAACGACGACTTGCTGTTCTTCGGGGATGAGGTCCTCCCGGGTGACGGAGCCGGTGTCTTCGATGACCGAGGTACGGCGGTCGTCGCCGTACGTCTCGCGGAGTTCGCGGAGCTCCTGTTTGATGACGCTCATCAGCTCCGCTTCGGAGCCGAGGATCTCCTCGAGGCGCTCGATAGTCGCCTGCACGTCAGCGTACTCCGCCTCGATCTCGGCGGTCTCCATCGAGGTGAGCGAGCCCAACTGCATTCGGACGATGTGTTCCGACTGCGCCTGTGACATATCGAACTTTTTGCGCAGGCCGGCGCGGGCCGCATCGCGGTCTTCGCTGTTTCGGATGAGATCGACGACAGCCTCGGCGTTCTCAAGCGCCTTCAGCCGCCCCTCGAGGATGTGTGCGCGGTCCTCGGCCTCGTCGAGCCGGTACTGTGAACGCCGACGAACGACCGCTTTCCGGTGATCGACGTATTCCTCGAGGAGTTCTTTCAGGTTCAGGACGCAGGGCTGGCCGTCCACCAGCGCGAGCGATAGCACCGAGAATGTCCGCTCGAGATGACTCTCGAGAAGTTTGTTGCGCACGACCTCGGTGTTGGCCCCGCGTTTGAGGTCAATGACGACGCGAACGCCGTCGCGGTCGGACTCGTCGCGGATGTCAGAGATGCCTTCGATCTTCCCTTCGTTCACATCGTCGGCGATGCGCTCGATGCGCCGCGCCTTGTTCTCTTGGTAAGGGAGTTCCGAGACGACGATCCGGTCGCCGCCGCGGTCGCGCTCCTCGACGTCGATCTCGGCACGAACCCGTAGTTTGCCGCGCCCGGAGGCGTAGGCATCGTGGATGCCCTGGCGACCGACGATGTTGGCACCCGTCGGGAAGTCCGGCCCCTGGACGTAGCCCTCGTCGTTGGGCCCAACGATGAGGTCGGAGACGGAGCAGTCGGGGTTGTCGATGAGGTGGACCGCGGCGTCGACGACCTCGCGGAGGTTGTGCGGCGGGATGTTCGTCGACATGCCGACCGCGATACCGGACGCCCCGTTGACGAGGAGGTTCGGCAGTTTCGCCGGGAGCACCTCGGGTTCGGTCAGCCGGTCGTCGTAGTTGGCCGCGAAATCGACGGTGTCCTCGCCGATGTCGGCAAGCATCTCTTCGGCAAGCGGAGCCATCCGAGCTTCTGTGTACCGCATTGCCGCCGGCGGATCGCCGTCCACGGAGCCGAAGTTCCCCTGGCCGTCAACAAGCGGGTAGCGCAACGAGAACTCCTGAGCCATTCGTGCCAATGCATCGTAGATTGACTGGTCGCCATGCGGGTGGTAGTTCCCCATCACCTCGCCGACCACGTTCGATGACTTCCGGTGGCCAGCGTTCGATGTGACGCCCATATCGTGCATCGCATAGAGGATGCGCCGCTGGACCGGCTTGAGTCCGTCACGGGCACTCGGGAGCGCCCGTCCCACGATGACGGACATCGCGTAGTCGATGTACGACTGTTCCATCTCGTCTTCGATGCGGACGTTCCGCACCTCGTGGGCGACACCTGTTTCAGAGTCTGACACGTCGTCCGTGCTCATATGTCGACCCACTCTGCGTCCTCTGCGTGCTCTTTGATGAACTGCTTGCGCGGGGCGACGGCGTCACCCATCAGCACGGAGAACATCCGGTCGGCAGCCGCGGCGTCATCGACCGTGATACGCTTAAGAATGCGCCGTTCGGGGTCCATTGTGGTCGACCACAGTTGCTCGGGG
>CAYZJQ010000002.1:0-1269 GCA_964478805.1 uncultured Halobacteriales archaeon
CGCCGACAAGCAGACCGGCGAGATGATGTCCATCCTCTCGAACGACGTGAACCGGCTGGAGCGGTTCCTCAACGACGGGATGAACTCGGCGTTCCGGCTCGGCGTGATGGTCATTGGGATCGCCGCCGTGATGCTGTACTGGAACTGGCAGCTCGCACTCATCACGCTGAGCGTCGTCCCGCTCATCGGCTTCTTCACTTACAAGTTCATCCAGATCATCCAGCCCAAGTACGCCGAGGTGCGCTCCTCAGTCGGGAAGGTGAACTCCCGGCTGGAGAACAACCTCGGCGGCATCCAGGTCATCAAGACCTCGAACACCGAGAGCTACGAGTCCGACCGCGTCGAGGACGTCTCGCAGGACTACTTCGACTCGAACTGGGACGCCATCGGCACGCGCATCAAGTTCTTCCCGGCACTGCGCGTCATCGCCGGCGTCGGCTTCGTCTCAACGTTCCTCGTCGGGGGGCTATGGGTCATCTCCGGACCGCCGGGACCGTTCACGGAGCCGCTCTCTGTGGGCGAGTTCACTGCGTTCGTCCTCTTCACCCAGCGCTTCATCTGGCCCATGGCGCAGTTCGGCCAGATCATCAACATGTACCAGCGCGCCCACGCCTCCTCGGCACGCATCTTCGGGCTGATGGACGAACCGTCGCGCATTGCGGAAGACCCGGACGCTGACGAACTAGTCGTCGACGACGGTCAGGTCGTCTACGACGACGTGACCTTCGGCTACGATGACGATGAGACCATCATCAACGACGTGAGCTTCGAGGTCGCGGGCGGCGAGACGCTCGCGCTGGTGGGACCGACGGGTGCGGGCAAGTCCACCGTCCTCAAGCTCCTGCTCCGGATGTACGATGTAGACGAGGGTTCGATCAGCATCGACGGGCAGGACCTCCGGGACGTGACCATCCCCTCCCTCCGGAGGCAGGTCGGCTACGTCAGCCAGGACACGTTCCTCTTTTACGGAACGGTCGAGGAGAACCTGACCTACGGCACCTTCGGGGCGACGCGCGAGGAGGTCATCGAGGCCGCGAACGCCGCCGAGGCGCACGACTTCATCAGCGCCCTGCCGGACGGCTACGACACGGAGGTCGGCGAGCGCGGGGTCAAGCTCTCCGGTGGGCAGCGCCAGCGCATCTCCATCGCCCGGGCTATCCTGAAGGATCCTGAGATTCTCATCCTCGACGAGGCGACCTCCGACGTGGACACGGAGACTGAGATGCTTATCCAGCGGTCGCTCGACCGGCTCACCGAGGACCGGACGAC
>CAYZJQ010000002.1:1279-59856 GCA_964478805.1 uncultured Halobacteriales archaeon
ACCGACTCTCGACCATCAAGGACGCCGACCAGATCGTCGTTCTCGAGGACGGACAAATCGTCGAGCGCGGCACCCATGACGATCTTATCGGCGAGGACGGCCTGTACGCGCACTTGTGGGGTGTCCAGGCCGGCGAGATCGACGAACTCCCCGAAGAGTTCATCCAGCGCGCGCAGCAGCGCGACGCACAGCGGGTCGAGAGCGACGACTAAGAAGTCCGAAGGGAGACCTCCGAACTGGACAGCGGGAGTAGCGCGGACCGTGCGAGCGGGCACACTACGGCCGCGAGCAGCGAACGGAGTGAGCGACACGCGAGCCGCGACGCCCGACACGAGAGAGTAGCACGGCTGACCGAACTCACACCACGACGAGGAGCAACCCCATCCCGAGACCACCGAGGGTGAGGCCGCCGGCGAGTTCGCGGTGACCGCCGCCGGTCAGGTCAGCGCCCGCCTCCAACGCCTCCGGGATGAACTCAGAGATAACGAGGTATGCCATTGCGCCCGCGGCGAAACCAAAGCCGAAGGGCAAAACGGGTTCAGCGAGGCGAACGGATCCAAATGCGACGACTGCACCGAGCGGCTGTGGCAGGCTGGAGAACACCGACCACCAGACCATCCGCCACGGCGACTGACCCATGTCGCGCAGCGGGATCGAGACCGCCACGCCCTCGGGGATGTTGTGAACGGAGATAGCAACGGTTATCGCCACCGCAAGCGCGGGAACGGTGACGCCGGCGATCCCGACCCCGCTTGCGAGATTCAACTCGGCGAAGGAGACACCGATGGCGATCCCCTCTGGAAAGGAGTGGACGGTCAGAACACCAAGAATGAGCACGAGCTTCCGGAAGTCGGCCGCCTCGTACGCCCGCGGGTCGATGTCGGCGTCCACGAGCAGGTCTTTCGCAACGACGACAAGAGCGACTCCCGCGAGCAGCCCGAGCGCGACCACGACGGGCGACCCCTCAGCAAGCCCTTCGGGCATTAGCCCAAATGCACTCGCCGTGAGCATGATGCCGGAGGCCACACCCCACAGCGTGACATTGAACTGGTCGCTCACCTCGTGAACGAGAAAGAACGGTAACGCCCCAAGCCCCGTCGCGAGTGCCGTCACTAAGCCCGCGGCGAACACCACCGCGTACGCCTCAGCCGAGACCATACCAGACGCTACCCCATCACAACGCCTGAACCTATCGATTTTTCTATATTTTAGGCAGCCCGAAACGCGGGGGTTAGGCTCACAGCGGGACGGCCGCAGCCGTCTCGTACTCCGGCCCCTCGGTGGCGAGCGTCGATTCGGTGAGGCGTAGCTCTCTCACCTCCAGGCTGCCGAGCGTGGGGTCGCGGCCAGTAACGATCTGCTGGACCGTTGCCTTGCTCCGGGCATCGCGCACCCGCGCAAGGGTGACGTGCGGGGTGAACTCGTGGTCCGCGGGGTCAAATCCAAGCGCGGTTGTCTCGCGCTCGACCGCCTCGTGGAGGCGGGTCAGCTCGGCGGCCCCCTGGGTGATGCCAACCCAAACCACGGAAATATACTCAAGCGACGGAAAGACGCCGTACCCTTCGAAGCGAGCGGTGAACGGCCCAGTGTCAGCGGCGTCGACGGCTCGCTCAAGCGCGTTGACGACCGGCTCCAGATCCGAGACATCGCCGAGGAACTGCACCGTGGCGTGTGCGCTACCAGGAGCGACGGGGTCAACGCCCGGAAGATCGAACGGTGCTTGCAGGCGGGCGGCCTCCTCCGCGAGCCCATCGAGGTCGACGGAGACGAACGCGCGCATAGAGGAGGGGTACTCGCCCCCGAATAAGTAATTTCGCCGCGAGCGCGCCGCTCAGGGCCCCGGAACCGTTATGCAGGGCCCGCTGCCACTCCCGGACATGATACGGGTCGCGGTCAACGGCTACGGCACTATCGGCAAGCGCGTAGCGGACGCTGTCACGGTACAGCCCGACATGGAGCTGGTTGGTGTCGCAAAAACTCGACCGAACCACGAGGCGGAGACCGCTGTTGCTAAGGGATATCCCCTGTACGCGGCAGTTGAGGAGCGAGTCGGTCTATTCGACGAGGCCAGCATCGAACTCGCGGGGACGGTCGAGGAGCTCGTCGCTGCAGCCGATATCGTCGTTGACGCCTGCCCGTCTGGGGTCGGCGCGGAGAACAAATCGCTGTACGAGGCGCACGACACGCCCGCGCTGTACCAAGGCGGCGAGGATGCCGACCTCGTGGACACGAGTTTTAACGCACGAAGCAACTTCACCGAGGCAGAGGGTGCTGACCACGTCCGGGTTGTTTCGTGTAATACGACCGGGCTGTCGCGGCTGCTCGCACCGCTTCGGGAGACGTACGGCATCGAAAAGGCTCGCGTTACCCTGGTGCGCCGCGGCGGCGACCCTGGCCAGACCGGGCGTGGCCCGATCAACGACATCCTCCCGAACCCGGTCAGTCTCCCCTCCCACCACGGCCCGGACGTGAAGACGATTTTTCCGAACCTCGCGATCGACACGCTCGGGCTGAAGGTGCCCGCGACCCTGATGCACACACACTCGGTGAATGTCAGTCTTGAGGCGACGCCGACGTCCGACGAGGTGCGCGACCTGTTGGCAGCCGAGAACCGCCTGTTCCTGATTCCTCCTGAATACGATATCGATGGGGCAGGGAAACTGAAGGAGTTTGCAATGGATCGTGGCCGGCCGCGTGCTGATATCTGGGAAAACTGTATCTGGGCCGACTCCATCTCGGTAGAGAACGGAACCTCAAACGCGGCCCGAGACGGAGACGGTGAAGCCGCTGGAGCCGATCTCTATTTGTTCCAGGCCATCCATCAAGAGTCGGACGTAGTGCCGGAGAACGTCGACGCGATTCGCGCCGTCCTCGGAACCGCCGACCGCGGGACATCGGTGCAGCGCACGAATGCGGCCCTCGGCGTCGGCTTCTGAGCCGTTGTTAGAGTATGACACCGACAGAAGGCTTTTGAGCGGAAGCGATGTATCAGAGGTATGCGCAGGGACGACCGCGACGACCCCTTCGACGACTTCTTCAACGAGATTGAGCGGATGATGGAAGAGATGACCGGAGGGAACGTCGATGTCAGCGCTGACGGCGCCGGCTTTGGTGACGACGCTCACTTCTCCGTCCACCGGACGGATAATGAACTCCGCGTCGTTGGTGACCTCCCAGGTATCGACAGAGACGGTATCGATATCAAGTGTGACGGCCGGACGCTTACTGTCACGGCCCGTTCTGACCGCCGCGAGTATGAAGAACGGCTTGACCTTCCGGTTCGTGTCGACGAGCACTCCGCGACGGCGTCGTTTAACAACGGCGTCCTCGAGGTCGTCCTCGAGCGTGCCGACGACTCGGCGAACATCGATCTCGGCTGACTGCTCGTTTGTCTGCCCAGGGAATCACTACTGCGGTCTACACGCCTCGTGTTTCACACCGATTTGATCAGCGCTGCAAGCCGGTCGTGAAATTCCGGTTCGTACTTCGTCGCTGAGTCCACGGTGGGACGGGCGTTCGTCTCGTTCACGACTGCGCGGTTGCCGGAGACGAGCAGATCGACACCGAGCCAGTCCACGTCGAGCACAGCGGTCGCTCGCTCAGCGAGCCGACGCAGGTCCGCGTCAAGATCGACTCCGGTCGCCTCGGCGCCGCGGTGGACGTTGTGCTTCCATCGGCCGTCGACAAGAGCGGCCTCAGGGAGACGGCGCTCGACCGCGCCGACGTACTCACCAGCAACAGTCATGACGCGGTAGTCGCGAGCCTCGGGGAGGAACTCCTGGACCAGGTACGAACGGTCACCTGTCGCCCGGTAGTCGTGGACTAGATCGAGGTAGTCGGCGATACCGAGAAACGAATCGAGGTCCGACGCCTTCGCGATGCCCGTCCCCCGGGTGGTCGAGTTCGGTTTCACGACGACAGGCGGGTCGAATCGCTCCCAGACCGACTCAAGGGCAGCCTCGCATACGGGGTTCGAGATTAGGACGGACTCCGGGGTCGGTACACCGGCACGGCTGAGTCGCGCCAGCGCGCCGGCCTTGTTTCGTGACCGCAAGACCGCCTCGCGGTTGTTCACCCACGGTACGTCCAACAGCGCATCGAGAACCCCCCCCTCCATGAGTCGCCCTGGGAAAACGAAGCCAGCGTCGAACGTCCCGAGGTCGGCGTCCAGCGCGAGCGTCCGTTCGGCTGGCTGGACGTACGTTGTCTCGATACCACGGTCGGCAAGTGGCTCGCGGAGCCGCGCGTGGGTCTCGGCGTCGGTGGTGACGGCAAGCTGAAGCGTCACTGGCTCGTGTCGGGATCGAGCAGTTTCGCCTCGGCCTTGCGCAGGTGCTCGAGCAGCGTCGTTTTCGAGACGTCGAACTCATCGGCTAACTCGCGAGTCGTTGTCTCGCGGGGCCACTCGTAATACCCAGCGTCACGCGCGGTTTCGAAAGTCTCGCGCTGTTTCGGGGTCAGGGAGTCGAGCCGCTGTTCGCGCTCAGAGCGGCCAGTGTCGCCAGTCGTGATTGCGGCGACCTCAACCTCGGCACCAGCATCCTCGCGAACGCCGTCGAGTGCCGGCTCGATGTTGGAGCGGTCGCCGGCAAAGACCACTTGCCACTCTTCGCGACCGTTCTCGATGCGGACCGGCGCGCTGTGGACGAACCCGTGTTCCAGAAGGGTCGGACAGATCATATCGTTCGGGTCGTACTCAAGGAAAAACTCACGCACAACGTTGCCAGGCGCGTCACGCGCGCGCCCAAACCGCTCTTGGAGCTCGTGGAGGTCGCCCGCGTGAGACGATGCCCCGATTTCTGCGAGTAGCGCCTCGACTTCCGATTCGGTCTCCCCGAAGGCGGTAAACAACCCATTGACTGATTGAGCGCGATCCGCTTCCGGTGTGTTGTATATAGCGTGTGCGAGCACGCCACCGTTCGTCCGTGCGGTCGACTCGATGGCCCAACAGTCAGGATGCCACAGGTCCAATGTCAACCGCGTCCCCGCGTTCGCGGCGTAACTCATGGGCTACGGTTGGGTGTCACCGACTTGAGGCTGTCGACCGGATCCGACCATGGAAGGGTAGACGCGTTTGAGGGCGGACGAGCCAGTATAGGTATGCCAGATACCTACCAACACTATATCAACGGCGAGTGGGACAGAGGCGACGGAGCCGAGACGTTCGACTCCCGAAATCCCGCGACCGGAGAGACACTCGGGACCTTCCGACGTGGCACTCAGGTGGACGTGGACCATGCACTCGCGGCCGCTGATGCTGCTGAGGACAAGTGGCGGTCGCTCAGTCGCATCGACCGCGCGGAGTATCTCTGGGACATCTATCACGAATTGCGCGACCGGCACCACGAACTCGGCGAGATCGTGACCAAAGAGTGTGGTAAGGAAATCTCCGAAGGGAAGGCCGACGTGACCGAGGCGTGGCACATGGTCGAGTGGGCCGCCGGCGACGCCCGCCACCCAAAAGGAGACGTGGTTCCCTCTGAAATCGCGAGTAAGGACGCATACATGCGTCGGAAACCACGCGGCGTAGTTGGCTGTATCACGCCGTGGAACTTCCCGGTCGCTATCCCGTTCTGGCACATGGCTGTCTCCCTGGTCGAGGGGAACACCGTTGTTTGGAAGCCTGCAGAACAGACCCCGTGGTGCGGGCAAATCATCGCCGAGATGTTCGACGACGCTGGCGTCCCAGCAGGTGTATTCAATATGGTGCAGGGGTTCGGCGATGCCGGCGCCGCCATCGTTGAGGACGAGCGCGTCGACACCGTGCTGTTCACTGGTTCCGCCGAGGTCGGTCACGGCATCGCCCAGACGGTCGCCGAACAACCTGGGAAGCTCGCCGCCTGTGAGATGGGCGGTAAAAACGGCATTGTGATCACCGAGCAGGCTGATCTTGATGTCGCCGTCCACGCAGCCGTGATGTCTTCATTCAAGACAACCGGCCAGCGGTGTGTCTCCTCCGAGCGACTCGTTATCCATGAGGATGTGTACGACGAATTCAAACAACGGTTCGTCGAGGTTGCAAACGAGGTGGCTGTCGGCGACCCGCTTGACGAGGACACGTTCATGGGTCCGCTCATCGAACCCGACCACGTCGAGAAGGTGACGAGCTACAACGAACTCGCTCGCGAGGAAGACGTGAACGTACTCGTCGACCGCACCGAGCTCGACGCCGAGGAAATCCCCGAGGGCCACGCCGACGGTAACTGGGTCGGCCCGTTCGTCTACGAGGCGGCTCCCGACGCGCCATTGCGCTGTACCCATGAGGAAGTGTTCGGGCCCCACGTCGCTCTCCTGAAGTACACGGGCGACATCGAGCGTGGCGTCGAGATCCACAACGACACCGATTACGGACTAGCAGGTGCGGTCATCTCGGAGGATTACCGACAGATCAACTACTACCGCGATCATGCCGAGGTCGGGCTCGCGTACGGTAATCTCCCGTGTATCGGCGCGGAGGTGCAGCTCCCGTTCGGCGGCGTAAAGAAGTCCGGTAACGGCTACCCGAGTGCTCGCGAGGTCATCGAGGCGGTGACGGAGCGGACGGCGTGGACGCTCAACAACTCGAAGGACATCGAGATGGCACAGGGGCTGAGCGCGGATATCAAGACGTCGGCCGACGAGTAGTCACCCCGGGCCGCGCTCGCGTGACCGCTCTGTCTTCGACGGAGGCCACAGCAGCCACCAGAAGGCCGGGCGGCGAGTTGCTCATTCCCGAAGCCGACCCTTATCGTTTCGTCGCGACCAGCATCTCCGTCGAGGAGCCAAGCGGATCGTCGACTGTGACGGTACGCACGTCGTCAAAGCCGGCCGCGTGGACGTGGTCGAGCGTCGCCTCGCGCCCGGGTGCGGAGAAGAACATCTCCCCACCCATCCATCCGCGACGGACCGTCTCGAACCGTCCGGACGGAAGCGTTGCGAGTAGTTTTCCGCCGGGCTTGAGCGCGCGGGCGAACTCCGCGTAGACCCCCGGTTGCTCGTCGCGAGGGACGTGGAAGACGGCGTGGTAGGCGGTGACAGCGTCGAATCGACCGTCACGAACCGGCAGAGCTGCCATGTCACCCTGGACGAGTTGAGCGAGCGGAACGCGCTCGCGCGCGAGATCGAGTCCGACCCGCGAGAAGTCGAGGCCGACGCTGCCGGGTGGGAGGTTCGCGAGCGTGCGCGCGCCGTCGCCACAGCCGGCATCGAGCACGAGCGGATCGGACGGGAGATCAGCGAGGAGGTCGTCGATCAGCGCGGCGTCGGAGCCGTCGGGATCACGACGGCGAGCGTACTCCTCGCTGACCGCGTCCCAGGCGCGGCGGACGTCTGAACGGTCCATGCCGGAGCGAGGAGCCCAGCAAACATAGACCCCGGGGGCGTCGAGACGGGAAGTCACTCACCGGTGTCGACGAACAGCGCGTAGAAGATGGCGCCGAACCCGACCGCGGTGAAAGCGCTCTCGACGACGAAGGCGAGCTGGCGGTCGACCGGCGCGAGCGTGTCGACGGCGCCGGCGAGGAACGCGCCCATGGTGATGATGCCGAACCCGACCGCGAGTGCGCCGAGTGCTCGTGCGTTCGTCCGTCGGTACGCCTTGTAGCTGTAATACGTGATGACGGCACCGAGCCCGAGTGTAACGGTCTTCAGCGCCGCGACGACGAGTGGATGAGTCATGTGGAATCTCGCACCTCCTGCCACAGTTCCGCAACCCGCTCCTCGGGCGTGCTTGCCGGGCGATCGACCTCGACCGCGAACTCGCGGTTCTCTCGAAGGTGGACGTGGACGGACTCGAAGTCGACCCCGTAGCGAGCGGTGTGGTGGCCGTCCGACCGGACCTCCGTCGACTCCTCAACGAGCGATGCCTCCGAGAGCAGGTCGAGTTTCCGGTAGACGGTCGAGCGCGGGATGTCACACGCCTCCGAGAGCTCGTCGGCCGTGTGCGGCTCGTCGAGCGCCCCGACGATCTCTCTGCAGGTCGGGTCGTCGAGCGCGTCGAGCACCGCTTCGAGATCGACCTCGTCCGCGAACGGGTTGTTCACGCCGGCGCACCCCCGCCGAGGTACGACTTGAGCAGGACGTGCTCGGCGCGGCGGAGTGTCTCGCTGCACGTCGACTTCGCGAGGCCGAAGCTCGCGGCGAGCTCTTCGAGCGTACACTCTCGGGGCGTATGGTAGTAGCCGCGATCGACGGCCGCGCGGACCAGCCGGCGCTGGCGCGCGGTCAACGGGTCGATCGGCTCGACGGCAGGGACGGCCGACGTGACCTCGACACCGTAACCGGCGGCCTCGAGCTGGGCTGCGAGGTCCGAGAGCGCCGCGTCGGGAGCCAGCACCTCCAGTTCGGTCGTTCCGTTGACGACGGTGAAAGGGTACGTTGGGGGCGTTCCGGCGGCCGCTGCCGCCCGGAGCGGCCCGTGCTCTGCGGCGAGTAGACACACCGCGACCCCCTCTTCTCGGGCAAGCACGTCGACACGCTCGACACCTGAAGCGTCGGTCAGCGCCGCGACCGCGGAGACCAGATCAGGCGCGTCGACCTCGACGAGCCAGGCCGCACGCTCCGTCGCCGTCACGAGTGCGGAACGGACGCGAAGCCGAGCCGCAGGGTGGGCGCGTGTGACGGACCCGAGCGCCGTGTCGCCGGGCAGCGTAAGGGTGAGACGGACCTGTGGCATGGCCTCGTCGCCGCCTATCCGGCCAGGGTACAAGACCGTGGCGAGTTCGACGCGACCCTCGTATAAGTAGTCGGACCCGAACCTGTTCGAACCGGTCCCAGGCGGCTGGACTCACTGTAGGGAGATTCAAATAGGGATGTCGTACGCCGACGTGTATGACATCGACTATCGGCGCACCTGGTGACGGTATCACGCGACGGCAGTTCGTGGCTGCGACGGGGACGGTGGGGGCTGCTGCGGCCGCTGGCTGCACGACGACGACAGAGCCGACCGTCGAGGAGGTCGGCACGACGACGGCAGCCGCGACCCAGAGCGCACTCCCGGCGACGAGTCCGCCCGAGGTCGTCGATGTTAATGAGCGAGGCGGCTCAGTCACGCTGCGGACGGTCGATGCGATCCACGAGGTCCACCCAGGCGAGACGATGGGGGGCCCGGTTCGCCTACCAAAGGTGTGGGCGTGGCAGGCAGACGACGGCGAGCCGTCCGTGCCGGGGCCGATCCTCCGAGTCGACGAAGGAACTGAGTTCGAGATTACGCTCGACAACAGCGGGGTCGACATGCCCCACACGTTCCACGTCCACGGGCTCCAGACGACGTGGGAGAACGACGGCGTGCCGACCTCCACGGGCATCACTGTCGGACCGGGCGAGACGCATACTTACCAGTTCACTGCTAACACGCCCGGGACCCACATCTACCACTGCCACTACCAGACTCCCCGACACATCGAGATGGGGATGTATGGGACGCTTCGCGTAGACCCGAAGGGGTACGAGCCGGCCGACAAGGAGTATTTCATGACGGTCAAAGAGTGGGACTCACGGCTCTCTAAACAGTTGGGCGGCGGCAACGCCACATACGACATCACGAATCGGCGGCCGGACGTGTTCACGATCAACGGGAAGTCTGCCCCGCGGACGCTCCATCCCGAGGACGGCTCGCCGGTGGTCGTCGAGCGGGGTGACACGGTGCGGCTCCATCTGACGAACGCCGGCTTCCGCGCCCACCCAATGCACACGCACAACCACCGGTTCCGCGTGGTCGAGCGCGACGGCTCACCGGTGCCGGAGGCAGCACAGTACGCGCGCGACACCCAGAACATCGCGCCAGCGGAGCGGTATACGGTCGAGTTCGAGGCCGACGCTGACCCCGGTATCTATCTCATGCACTGTCACAAGGTCGACCACGTTACCAACGGCTCTACCTATCCTGGCGGGATGCTCACGGGTATCGTCTACAAGGAGGCGATGGATACCGACATCTTCGCACGGTTGATGGAGTACGCCGGCTACGAGGGGTGATCACGATGCCGACACGACGCCAGTTCGTGACGACGCTCGCGGCCGGGGCCGCTGGGACGGCGGTCACGACCGGGAGCGCCGCCGCGAAGACCGACCTGACGGAGTGGCTTGCGAACACCGACGGCGCCGGCGCGGTCGTCGACCGGACGGGCCAGTCTACGGTGACCGTAACGGTCGGCGCTGAGGGGAACGGCGGCGGCTTTGGCTTCGGCCCGCCGGTCGTCCGAGTCGACCCGGGCACCACTGTCACGTGGAAGTGGACCGGAAAGGGCGGCGGCCACAACGTCGTCGCCTCGTCGGGGGCTTTCGAGTCGAAGCTCACCGGCGAGTCCGGCTTCACCTTTGAGCACACCTTCGAGTCCGCCGGTGTCACGAAGTACTACTGTATGCCACACAAGGCGATGGGCATGAAGGGCGCCGTCATCGTCGGGGACGCGGCGGTGACGCTGCCCGGCGGCGGGACGCCGACGCCAACGGCGACCGAGACGGCGACCGAAGGACGGGCCGAACGCGACACGGCCCGCTCGTTCGGTGGCTGGCTGGCCGACACGAGCAATTACGACGGTGTTGTCGACCGTCGCGGCGAATCGGAGGTCACAGTGCAGGTCGGGGCCAAGGGGAACGGCGGTCCGCTCGCGTTCGAACCTGCCGCCGTCCACGTTTCGCCGGGCACGACGGTGAAGTGGGAGTGGGTCGGGCCACGCCGATACGACGTGGCTGACCCCGACCTCGGCTATGAGTCACGACAGGTTGCGGGCGAAGGGTTCGGCTACGCCGTTGAGTTCGGCGGCGACGGCCTCTCGAAGTATGAGTGTACGAAGTACGGCGACCAGGGGATGCGCGGCGTTGTCCTCGTCGGCGACGGCCCCCAAGAGACCCTGAGTTGGCAGGGGCTCGGTGCCGCGGGCGTCGTCGGCGGGCTGCTCGCCGCGCCACTCGCGCTCGGCGTGCACCTCCACGCGAGGACGGCGACCCGCGAAGGGAAATCCTTCGACCCCGAGGAGTAGGCCCGGAGACAGCGATTTGTAACCCCGGCTCGTAGCCGACCACGTGTGGGAGGTCTGGAGCGTCTTGCCGACGGTCGCCTGGCGGGTCGCCAAGATCGCGGTGTTCATTGCACTCGGCGTGAGCCTGGCGAACCTGCTCGTAACCTTCGGCCTCGTCGAGCGGATCGCCAGCGTCTCGAAGTACCTCACCCGGCCGGCGAACCTCCCGGACGCGGTGGGTGGGGCGATCGTCACCACCGCCGCCTCAACGACGGCTGGCTACGGGATGTTAGCGGAGTTCCGCGAGTCGGGCCGGCTCTCGGACCGCGCCACGCTCGTCGCAGTCACCATCAACACGTTCTTCGGGTTCGTTCAGCACATCTTTACGTTCTACGCGCCCATACTCATTCCGATCCTCGGGCTCAAGGTCGGCCTCCTGTACGTTGGGTCCCGAGCCGCGGTCGCGCTCGCCATCACCCTGACCGGCGTGCTTGCGGGCGCGGTGTTGCTGTCGCGAGGTGACGCCGCGTCGCCGGCAGGCGTCGAGACGGACGGCGGCCACCAGGAGACGGCACAGGCAGTAGCACCACCCGACGATGTCGGGACCGACTACCCGGACAGCCTGCGCGGGAAGCTCGGCTACGCCGCCGGCGAGGGGTACGCGAAGACCCGCAGGATCCTCCCTCGATTAGCGGTCATCTACGCCGTCGTCGCCGTCGTGACCGCCAACGTCGATGTGACGCAGGTCACCGCGGGCGCACAGCCGCTTGCGGACTTCGTCGGCCTGCCTGTGGCCGCCGCGCCCGTCGTCGCCGTCTTCGCCCTCGACACGACTAACGGCGCGCTGTTTCTCGCGTCCCTCCCGGCGAGGACGTTCACCCCTGAACAGGCCGTCGCAACGATGCTCGTCGGCGGCATCGTCTCCTTTGCCGTCTCCACGTTCAAGCGGTCTATCCCGTTCCAGTACGGCATCTGGGGCGCCGAGTTCGGGTCGAAGGTCGTCATCGTCAACACTGTCTTGAAGGTCGGGTTCATCGCAGCGGCGGTAGGACTGCTGCTGTACACCTGAGGAATATGTGACCGACGGGCGTTGTTCGAACATAAACATTCATTAAGGATACGCTCGTCGAATGGGGTAGAGATGCTCGCTGTACGCCTCCACTGATTCTTCCCGCCTGTACAGCACGCCGAGCACACCCCAACGACACAGATGAGCACCACTACACCCACGACACGCCCGCGCGCCGGCAGTCCGACCGCCACCCGAACCGACCCCGACCGCTGGAGCGACGACCGCGCCGTCACCACGGCGAACGCACCGCGGACCTTCGAATACCGGAGCCGACAGCGAATGCCGAACGCAACCGACGAAACTAACGAAGCCGTGCCGCGCTAAACCTTCGGTGCTGCGTCGACGAGCACCCGTGCCTCCCCATCGAGGACGATCTCGCCTGACTCGTCACGCACCACGGTGGAAAGCCGGTAGCGCGCGTCGCCGAGTTCCTCGACGACTTCGAGCGCCGCGGTCACGCGCTCGCCCGGGCGAACGGGCGCCGTGAACTCACAGTCCTGTGCGAGGTAGATCGGCATTCCCGGGAGGCGTGCGACCGTCGCGGAGATGACTCCCGTGGTCAAGACGCCGTGGATGATACGTCCGCCGAAGCGCGTCTCCCGCGCGTAGGCGTCGTCGAGGTGGAGGCGGTTCGTGTCGCCCGTCGCCTCGGCGAACGCCTCCACGTCGACGTCGGTGAGCGTCTTCGTGAATCGGAATTCGTCGCCGACATCGAGCGGCCGCTCCGACCCACCTTCGAACGCCCAGTCGCTCGGGTCGTAGCGGTCGCCGCGCTCGACCGCCGGGGCATCGGCGTCGCGTTCGCGGGCGCGGACATCCGGCAGCGCGTACGCGAGGTCGGTCGCCGAGAGCACGCCCAACGGGCTGCCGTCGACGGGACTGGCCTCGTCCGCCGCCGCGGCCGATCCAGTGGTGTCGACGACCACGAGATGGCGGACCTCGTGGTCCCGCATCGTCGCTGCCGCTTGGATCGCCGTAGTATCTGGGTCGACGGTGACGAGGTGCTCGGTCATCAGGTCAGCCGCGACGACGGTGTCCGGGTCACCGCCTTCGGCGAGGACCCGGCTCAGGTCCGTGCCGGTGACGATGCCGAGCGGGAACCCCGCCTCGCCCGTCACGACGACCGAGCCGATGGCTGCGCCGGCGAAGTGCTCCGCGACCGCCCGGCCCGTCGCCGCCGGTCCCACCGTCTCGACGTCCGTGCTCATCAGTTCTCGTGCGGACAGCGGCGTTGGCATACGCGAGGCACGGGCTCGTCCGTCTTGAAGCCTGGCGCGGCGGGAGTCACAGCGTTTATCGGCGGCTCGGCGGTAATGACGGTGAATGCGCGTCATCGGCACTGTCGGCCTGCCCGGCAGCGGGAAGGGCGAGTTCGCCGCGACCGCCAGCGACCTCGGCGTTCCCGTGGTCACGATGGGTGACGTCATCCGCGAGGAGTGTCGCCGCCGTGGGCTCGATCCCGCAAGCGACCACGGTGAGGTGGCACGGGCACTGCGCGAAGAGGACGGTCCGCTGGCGGTTGCGGAGCGCTCGATCCCGATGATCCGTGCCGAACTCGAGGACGACGACACAGTCCTCGTCGACGGGCTGCGCTCAGGCGACGAGCTCGACCGCTTCCGCGAGGCGTTCGGCGACGATTTTACGCTCGTCGCCGTCGAGGCACCCTTCGAGACACGCGTCGAGCGTATCGAAGCGCGCGGCCGTGACGACACCGCTGCAGAGACGCTGCGGGACCGCGACGAGCGGGAACTCGGCTTCGGAATGGGCGAAGCGATCGAGCGCGCCGACGTCACCATCGACAATACCGGTTCCCTCACAGCGTTTCGCGAGCGCGTCGCAGAGGTGCTCGAGTCGTGAGCGTCGTCTACTCGGTCGATGTCGAGATCCGAACGCCGGTGAAGGAGACCGAACTCCCGGACCGCGTCGAGCGCGCCGTGGCGAACCTCTTTCCCGAGGCCGAACTCGAACTCGTCGACGGCGAACTCCGTGGCGAGGCCCACGGGCTCGAGCGGTTCTCCGAGCTGCTCTATGAACAGGCGATCCTCGACACGGCCCGGGGGGCCTTTTTTGGCAACCACGAGGGAAACTCGACGACGTTCGCACTGAAGAAAGCCGCTGCTTTCGAGGGCATCGTCAACTTCGCCGTCGGCTCGCCGGGCGAGCTTGGCGACATCGAGGTGCATGTGACGGTCCACGACCCGAGCTTCGAGGCGTACGTCGACCACGTCGCACCGCCGACGGAGGACGGCGAGCCCGTGACGGAATCATAGGCTCCCCGATATAGTGGTGTGCTCTGTAGGAGGGGAACACACCGGAGGAACGCTTTCATTCCGTCGACATCCGGTCCGTGTGTGCACGCTATCCATTTCGACCTCGACGGGACGCTCGTCAAGTTCGACCGGCCCTACGCCGAACTGCTGGCCAAGACGTGCGAGCGAGTCCTCGACACACGAGATGAGAGCGTCGTCGGGGCCTACTCGTCGGCGTTCTTCGAACGGCTTCGCCCGGTCGAGCCGGACCCATACGACGCAGGTGCCCGTGCCGCAATCCATCAAGCGGGGGTCGACGCCTCCTCTAAGCGATTCGTCGAGACGCTGCGGGAGGTCGAATACGGCGCGACGGCTGTTCGTGAGGGCGTTCCAGCGCTTCTCGACTCGCTCGACGACCGGCCACTCGGCGTCGTCTCGAACGGCGTCGGCGACCGGCAACGGAGGAAACTCGACGCAGTGGGGCTTACGGGACGGTTCGACTCCGTGGTCACCCCGTACGATGCCGGCGTTGCGAAGCCTGATCCTGGAATCTTCGCGTTCGCGGCCGAACGACTCCCAGCCGCCGAGCACATGATGGTCGGCGACAACGCCGACGCTGATATCGCCGGGGCGGACGCCGCGGGCTGGCGGACGGTCCATCTCGACGGAGGAGCCGGGGTTCGTGCCGGGACGCCGGCAGATCTCGTTGGCCTGGCCTAATCACTCCCCGAGCCCGGAGACGTTGATCGCCACCCACTCCGAGCGGTCGCGCCGGCGCGTTACCCTGACCTCGGTGACCCACTTCACCCACTGGAAGCCGCGGCGCTCAGGCGCGACCAGCCGCAGTGGGAAGCCGTGGCCGTGGCTCAGTCGCTCGCCGTCAACCGCAGTTGCGAGCAGGGCCTCGCGCGCCTCCGCGACCGGGAGCGACCACCGGTAGCCCGTTACCGAGCGGAACTGCACCCACGCCGCCTCCTCGGCGACGTCGGCCGCGTCAAGCAACGTGCCAACCTGGACGCCCGTCCAAGTGTGGTCTGAGTACCAGCCGCTCGTGCAGTCCAACAGCCCGGGCGCGTCCGTTTCCGATGGCAGGTCGTCGTAGCCGTAGTCGCGCTCGCGGTCAACAAGCCCCCTCACCGAGAGCGTCCACGCTCCGGCGTCGACAGGGTCAGGATCGTCGGCGACCCACGAAGTGACGGGGAAGCGGTTGCCCGCGTGCGACCCCTGCTCACGGGAGCCAGTGAATCGGCGCTCGACGCCGAGCGCGTCGGTCACCCGGTAGGCAGCCGCGCCGACGGTGACCATTCCGAGCCAGGCGAGCGCCCCCCGGCGCTCAGGGAGGTCTGCGCGGGAGGGGACGTGGAATCGGTCGCGGAGGTGAACGACGAGCACGACACTGGCGACGACGCCCACGGCAGCGTGCACGACGAGGAGCGTCCACGGGCCAGGGATAGTCGCGCCAAACACCCACGCGACGCCGGACGCGAGCGCGGCGATCGTGAGGAGAGTGAGCAAAACGGACACCGCGACGGTCCCTGACCGGGTTCGGACCCCGGCGCGAACCCGCGTGCGGACCCGCCACAGTTTCAACCCCAGGAAGCCGACGAACGCGACGCCAGCCCCGCCGTGGAGGACGAACAGCCACGCATCGTCCGGCCGCGAGACCAGACTCGCCAATCCCGTACCGAGGAGCAGGGCAACACCCACCAGTAGCGAGTAGTCGACAAGCCCGCTTGGGATGCGTAGCCGCGCCATACGTACTGGAGGTACCGGAACGACTTCAGCGTGACTCGCCCGTGAGTCGAGCGGCGGCGCGGGCAACGATTTAGACGCTCCCCGACCACGGGGCGTTCATGACCGTCTACGAGACCGACGTGCCGGGCGTCGGCCGGAAGTTCGAGATCGACCTCAATGCCGGCGGGCGCGCAGTCGTCCTGCTCCATCACAACGGCCGCGTCGAGCTGTTTCGCCGGGCGAGCGCGGACGCCGACTCTGAACGGCTGCTCGACCTGACGAGCGACGAGTCCAACCGACTCGGCTCCATCCTCGAAGGGGCTTACTTCGAGAGCGTCGACACCGACGAGCTCGCGGTGCCGCTCGGCGACGCCGTCCTCGAGTGGACAGAAGTACGCGCGGACGCCCATGTCGCCGGCGAGACGCTCGCGAGCGCAGATCTGCGCAACGTTGCCGGTGTCTCCGTCATCGCCGTCCAGCGCGGCCCGGATACGACGCCGAACCCCGACCCCGACTTCGAGCTCCAGGTCGGCGACATCCTTGTCACGCTCGGTACCCGCGAGGAACAGGAACGGTTCAAGCACCGCTGTACCTGATGGCGGCCGTCCTGCTCGAGGCTGGCATCGTCTTTACAGCACTGGCGATCGGCGGTACCGTCGCCGCACGGGTCGACCAGTCGGTCATCCCCGCATACATCCTCGCGGGTATCCTGCTCGGACCCGCATCACCGGTCGACGCGCTCCGGCTTGTCGAGACCACGGAGTTCATCGAACTGCTGCGCGAGCTCGGCGTCGTCCTCCTGCTCTTCTTCATCGGACTAGAGTTCAACCTCTCCCGGCTCGCCGCGGCCCGCTCCAAAATGATTCGGGCGGGGACCGTGGACATGGGGCTCAACGGGCTGGTCGGGTTCGGCCTCGGGCTCGCCTTCGGCTTCGCGCTCTTCGAAGCCGTCCTGCTGGCCGGCATCGTCACCATCTCGTCGTCGGCGGTCATCACGAAGTCGCTCATCGACCTCGGCTGGATCGCCGACCCCGAGAGCGAGGCCATTCTCGGCGTGCTCGTCGCGGAGGATATCGTTGTCGCCGTCTATCTGGCCGTTGTCGCTGCAGTCGCTGTCGGCGGAAGTCCGACGAGTATTGGCCGGTCGCTCGGTATCTCGCTGGTCGTCATCGCTGCGTTGGTGTTACTCGCAGCCCGAGGGAGCGGACTGCTCGAGCGGCTATTCGCCACCTCGTCGGACGAATTGTTCCTTCTGAAGACCATCGGGCTCGCCGCGCTCGTCGGTGGTCTCGCGCTTGAGGCCGGTGTCAGCGAGGCCGTCGCCGCCTTCTTTCTCGGCGCGGCTGTGGGGACGACCTCCCACGTCGCCCGCATCGAGCGGCTCATCATCTCCGAGCGGGACCTCTATGCAGCCGTCTTCTTCTTTGCCGTCGGCCTTGAGACGGACCTCGGTACGCTGGCGGCGGTCACCGTCCCGCTCGTCGTACTCGTCGTCGTCACCGCCGCGTCGAAGCTGGTCTCGGGCTACGTCGGGGGGCGCGCCTTTGGGCTTAACGAGCGCCGGTCAACGCGGGTCGCGCTCGCACTGGTCGCTCGCGGCGAGTTCTCGCTTGTCATTGCCGCCATCGCGCTGTCGGTCGGCGCGACCCGGCTCGTCGCGCTCGCCGTCGGCTATGTCCTCGTGATGAGTGTCCTCGGAACGACGCTGATGCGCTACTCCGGGCGAATCGAGCGGGTTGTAACTGCACGACTCGCTGCGCAGTCGACCGCAGAAGAGGAGCCCACGGCGTAGGTCAGACCGGGTCGACGCCCGCACGCTCCAGCAAGGTGGCGAAGTTGGTGCCCGCACGCAGGGCGGTCAGGTGGTCGCGGAGGTCGTCCACGCGGACGCGAGCTTGGGCGGTGGAGTCGCGGTCACGCAGCGTCACAGTCGCGGCGTCGTGGTCGGTCTGCTCGAGCGTCTCGTGGTCAACCGTGATGCAGACGGGTGTGCCGACTTCATCCTGCCGGCGGTACCGCCGGCCGATGGAACCAGACTCATCATAATCGACATCAAAGCCCGCCGCACGCAGCTCCTCGCAAATCGACTCGGCGCGCGCGACCATCGCCTCGTCGTTGGCGACCAGCGGAGCAACACAGGCAAACGTCGGTGCGATTTCGGCCGGAAGCGAGAGGTACGTTCGCGCTTCGCCATCTATCTCGTCCGACTCGTGGGCATGGATCAGTGCTGCGTAGAACAAGCGGCCAATACCGAAGGAAGGTTCTACAACGTGGGGAGTAACATGCTCGCCAGCCTCAGTCACCGTCTCCACGCCAAAGTTCGCAACGTCAGTTGCCACCTCGTAGGCGTCGCCGTTGACCGTAACCTCGACTGTCTCCCCGTCGAAGGCGTCCGGGTCGCGCGCCGCCAGCTGCTCAAGCGCAGCGGCGATGTCGCCCGCCGCGCCGCCGAACTCCGGGCCGAGCGTCGCCATGTCCGGGTCGACAGTCGCCCGTTCGACCGTCCTCGGCTCGTCGTACTGCTTGAACACGGTGAACTCCTCGCCGGAGCCAGCCGCATGGTTCGAGAGGTCGTAGTCGCTGCGGTAGGCGAAGCCAGTCGCCTCGATCCACTCGCCGTCTACCTCGACCTCGGCGTCCCAGCAGTCCGCCGCGTAGTGGGCTAATTCGCCGGGGAGGTGCTGGCGGTAGCGGAACCGCTCCATGTCGATGCCGATTAAGTCGTACCACTCAAGCGAGATGCCGAGGTAGTAGGCAATCCACTCCGACGCAACCGTGCCGTCCGCAACCGCCTCGCCGACGGTCATCGTCTCGCGGTTGCTGTCGCTCTGTTGGGCCTCTGCTGAGTAGAGAGGGAGTTCAATATCGGCCACGTCCGCGAGCGGCGGCTCGTCGGTCTCGGGGTCGACGAAGTGTTCCAGTTCCGCCTGTGTGAACTCGCGCACACGAACGAGCCCGCGTCGGGGAGCAATCTCGTTGCGCCATGCCTTCCCGACCTGGCCAACGCCGAAGGGGAGCTGGCCGCGGGCGTACTCCTTTAACCGGAGAAACTCGACAAAAATACCCTGGGCCGTCTCTGGGCGCAGATAACCCGGTTGTGAGGAGCCTGGGCCGATGTCTGTCTCGAACATCAGGTTGAATTCCTCGACCGGCTCATCAACAAGAGGAGTGCCGCAGGCTGGACACGCAATGCCGAGCTCGCTGAGCAGCTCGGTGACCCGCTCAATGCCGAGCGCCTCGGCATCCTCGTACTCGGAATTATCCTCAATGAGATGATCCGCGCGGTGGGAGGCACCACACTCAGGACACTCGACGATCATATCATCGAAGCCATCGAGATGACCCGAAGACTCAAAGACAGGTTCAGGGAGTACGTCAGGTGCAGAGATTTCCATGTGGCCGGCGCGCGTGAGGAAGTGGTCGCGCCACGCGTCTTCGACGTTGCGCTTCAGAGCTGCCCCTTGGGGACCGTATGTGAAGAAGCCCGCGACGCCGCCGTACGCCTCGACCGATTGGAAAAAAAAGCCGCGCCGCTTCGCCAGTTCGGCGACGGTTTCCAGCTCCGACGGCATTCAGAGCGCCCCCAGTAGGTCCGTATCGCGGACGATACCAACGAGCTCGTCGCCATTCATTACGGGAACTTGTTCGATGTCCTCGGTGATGAGCAGCTGTGCGACCTCGGTTGCCGATTTGGTGCGAGAGACAGTGACAAGTGAGTTGCTCATGAACCTCTCGACCGGCTCAGCGGGGATTTCAACGTTACGCGTCGGGAGGTAGCGTGAGCCTATTGCCTTGATTCCCTCCCACTTCCAATCGTCGTCGTCTGCGGCGATGGAGTCGCCGGTCGATTCTTCCCCCTCGACGATACGTGCCACGTCGAGGATATCCACTTCTGTCACTATTCCGATAAGTTCGCCCTCGTCGCCAAGGACGACGCCATACGCCTCGTTCGCGTACGCGAGTTCCCGCTCCGCGACAGGGAGCGGTGCGTCGCGGTAGACCGTGTTCACGCCCGGTTCGATGAGTTCTCCTGCTGTTGCGTCAGCAGGTACATCCTCGTTTGCCATCGCCCGAACCACGTCAGTGATAGTGACGATGCCAACGAGCTCACCTGCCGGCGACTTCTCGGCATCGCTCACGCCGGTCCCGGACACGCGGTCAACCACAGGGACGCGCCGCTGTCCCGTCTCACGGATAAGCCGAGCTGCATCGACTAAGCTGGCGTCCGAGTTGATCACCTCCACCTCTTCGACGAGGAGGGCAAGTTGGTCTTCGTCCGGCTCCTCGATGAGCCGTTCGCGAGAGACGAGTCCGCGGAACGTCCCACTGTCGGCGTTGACGACAGGAATCGAGGAGAACTCGTTATCCTGGAGGCGGTCAAGCACGTCATCGCGGCTGCCGGGGACGACGGCCGTCACGAGCGACTCGCGCGGCGTCATGACGTCTGCGACGTTCATACCCCGGTAGCTGTGCGCCGCGTACTAAGACCTTGCACTTCCGTACGCAGGGAGTCGGGGATCACCCAAGGACTGCCCTGACATTGTCGTGAAGCCGCCGCAGGTTCTCACGGGCAGGCGCTGGTACGTCATCGCCGGGATCCGAGAGGGCCGGCTGGTTGTCGAGCGACGGCTGCCCGACGACAACAACGCCGACTTGACCGGCCTCCTCGAACAAGCCCGTCCAGTCGTAGACTCCGGGCACCTCAAACTCGTGGGTGAAGATACCGGTTCCCTGCATGACAGGGCTCTCCCATGGTGTCGCGTCCGCAGGAATGCGCAGTGGTCGACCGTTGTCTGGGTGGTACGCGCTCGACTGTTGGCGGCACTGCGAGGCGAGGCCCCACTGGACGGTCGTTCCGGGCTGTACCCACGAAAGGGAAGGTGAAAAAAAGTACACCTTCTCCTCGTTGTTACACCCCATCGTAATCCCTTGCTTGCTTGCGGGACCGGCGGGCATCTCTTGGCCAGGGAGGCTCGCGGAGAGCGTCGGACCGCCGTCCTCCGGAGTTACCGTCTCGGGAAGCGGTGCGGGTGACAGCGTCGGGTCGTCTTCTTCCCCCGAGGCCTCATCCGGCCCGACTCCTGCACCACACCCCGCGAGCGCGGCGCTTCCGACGAGCGCGAGCAGGCCGCGCCGGGTCTGATTGGGAACGGTCACTCGATGCGAAACGTCGTTTCGGCGGTCACCGACTCAACGCCGCTCGGCGTGTTGATGCGGGCCGCGAGGGTGTGTTCGCCGCGGTCCGCGGGTGTCCAGGTCCGGCCGTCGCGCTGGAACCGCTGTTGCCATCGGCGGGTGAACTGCTTGCGCTCGGCGCGGTCGAACTCGAAGAGCCCACGCTCTTCAGGGCAGGTGGTGACATAGCTTGCCTCGTCAACGCCGTCGATACTCCACGTCCACGGCACCGGTGAGGCCGTCGGGACGGCAACAGGGAACGGGAAGCGGTTGCGGAAGCGGACGCGGAAGCCGACCGGTTCGTCCGGCGCGTAGCTGTCACGCTCGGTTTCCACCGTTACCGTGACCGCGCGCCGCCGGAGCCACGTCGGCACCAAGGCGTGGCTGGCAGCGCTCCAGTCGATGGTCCGCGGACCGGGATCTGAGTCACCGTCATCGCGCCGCTTCGGCGCGTACGGGTCTTCGTCGTCGTACTGCAGCGCCCGCGACTCGTAGATCCGACGCATTCACTTTCTATATGAGACGACAGGTCAAAAGGGTGCGGGCGGTCAGTCGTCGGCGTCGGCGCTTCCAGGGCTCGTGCCGGCCGTGTGGTCAGGTACTGTTCCGGCCGCCGAGTCATCGTAGAGATGACACGCCTTCGGGTTCGGGCCATCGCCCAGCTCCGGATCCTGGCGCTCACAGATGCTTTCGTAGTGTTCACGGAGCAGGTCGCCGGCCTCCGCGAACTGCTCGTCGGCGACCAACTCAAGCGCCTCGTCAACCCGTTCGCGGTGGACGCCAGTTGGAGTCGTCTCGAGTTGTGCTTCCCGAAGTTGGGCAACGATCGCCGCACGACCGCCGTCGCCCTCCTCGCTCGCCAACTCGCGAGCGCGTTCGAGGCCGATATCACGGGCCGCGATGTTCTGTCGCAGGTCGACGATACTCCGGTACGCCGCCTGGTCGATATCCATCCCTTCGGGCGGGATGATACGCGGACACCGAGTGTGGAACCGGCAGCCATCGGGCGGGTCAATGGGGGAGGGGACAGTGCCTTTCAAACGGACGCGGTCGCTATCCCACAGTGGGTCCGGCTCCGGGATCGCTGAGAGTAACGCCTCCGTGTACGGATGGTGCGGCTCGGTGAAGATTTCCTCTGGCGTTCCCGTCTCGACGATGTTACCGAGGTACATCACGGCGACGCGGTCAGCGATATGCTCGACGACCGAAAGGTCGTGAGCGATGAACAGATATGACAAACCGAACTCTTCCTGGAGGTCCTCGAGGAGGTTGAGGATCTGCGCCTGGACGGACACGTCCAGTGCGGACACCGGCTCGTCGCAGACGATAAAGTCGGGGTCGACGGCGAGCGCGCGGGCAATGCCGATGCGCTGGCGCTGGCCGCCAGAGAACTCGTGGGGGTAGCGGCCGGCGTGGCTCCGTTGGAGCCCAACTGTCTCGAGTAGATCACGCACCCGCTCCTCGCGCTCTTCCCCTTCGGCGAGCCCGTGGATGTCGAACGCCTCTCCGATGATGTCAGCGACGGTGAGACGTGGATTGAGGCTGGCATCCGGGTTCTGGAAAATGAACTGGACGCGCCTGCGGTACTCGCGCATCTGCCGGTTCGACAGTCCGGTGAGGTCGACTTCCTCGCCGGTCTCGTCGTCACGGTAGTAGACCGAACCCGCCGTGGCGTCCTCAAGCCCGAGCATCGTCCGCCCGAGCGAGGACTTCCCACAGCCGGACTCGCCGACCAAGCCGACGGTCTCGCCGTCATGGACCTCGAGGTCAACGCCGTCGACAGCCTTCACGAGCTGTGAGTCACCGAGCAGCCGATCCAAGAGCCCCTCCTCGGTGGAGTAGTGCTTCGTCAGCCCCTCGGCGCGGATGAGCGGCATCTCATTTTCACTGCGGCTCATTCGCCCTCACCTCCAGGGCGACCACCGTCAGTGGCGTTGATCGCATCTGCTTCGTCGGCGATCCGCACCTCGAAGTCGAGGTCCGCATAGAGGTCGCCGGTGTAAGCGAGACACGAAGCGGCGTGGTCGTCCACACCATCGGGGTCGTACTCTGCGGCCGTCTCTGGGTCGACGAGCGGCGGTTCCTTCTGTGTACAGACATCCTCAGCGTACGGACACCGGGGATGAAAGCTACAGCCCGGCGGCAACTCGACGAGATCCGGCATCGTCCCCGGGATGGTGTCGAGGCGGGCCCGGTCGTCGCCGATACGCGGGATTGAACTCATCAGCCCAACCGTGTATGGGTGTTTCGGGTCGTAGTAGAGTTCCTCGACGGGCGCCATTTCAACGGGTTTCCCTGCGTACATCACCGCGACGCGGTCGCACAGCCCCGCAACGACTCCGAGATCGTGGGTGATGAGTTGGATAGCGGTGTCCCGCTCAGTCGTCAGCTCGTCAAGCAGGTCGAGGATCTGTGCCTCGATAGTCACGTCAAGCGCCGTCGTCGGCTCGTCAGCGATGATGAGGTCCGGGTCGCACGACAGCGCGACGGCGATGACCGCCCGCTGTTGCATCCCACCAGAGAACTCGTGGGGATAGTTGTCATACCGCTCGCTCGGGTCGGGGATACCGACCTGCTCAAGCATCTCAACGGCTCGATCTCGTACCCCGTCTGCGGAGAGATCGAGATGGGTACGGATGGCTTCGGCGATCTGCTCGCCGACCGTGTAGACGGGGTTGAGCGCCGTCTGTGGGTCCTGAAAGATCATCGCGATGTGGCCCCCTCGAAGGCGGCGCATCGCTGTATCCGTGGTACGGGTGATTTCGATGTATTTGTCGTCACCGTCGAACAACACAAAGTCATTCTCATCAACCAACCCGAGCGTCGCCGCATGGCGGCTGTCGACCAAGTCGCGGACCCCAATATCCGCCTCAGCGACGACCGTGCTCGCATCGGCGTCGGGGCCGATACCGGTGTCTGGCGCGATCTCGGTCGGCGCGACGCCGCGCGCCAGCAATTCACCAACCAGCTCGATTGGGTCGTGCTCGTCGCGTAGCTGTGCGACGTCGGCCGTGTGCTCCGGGAAGTCCTCGGCAAACGACTCGACGGTTTCGGGTGCACAGAAGCGGATCGAGCCGCCGACGATGCGCCCCGGGTTGTCGATGAGCCGCATTAGCGACAGCGACGCGACTGACTTGCCGGCACCGGACTCGCCAACGATGGCGAACTTCTCGCCGGAGTCGATACGGTAGGAAAGGCCGTCGACTGCCTTGACGACGCCCTCCTCAGTGTAAAATCGGGTTCGGAGGTTGTCCACCTCAAGAAGGTGATCGCTCATCGGAACCCTCCCTCCGTGGTGCCGCCAGTCTCGTCCTGTGGGTCAAGCGCGTCGCGTACGCCGTCACCGACCAGATTCACGGCGAGCACGAAGATGACGATAGCCAGTCCAGGGAAAGTGGTGACCCACCAGTAGCCGCGGATAACAGCTTCACGACCCGAGGAGAGGATCGTTCCCCACTCAGGGGTGCCGGGCTCAAGGCCTAACCCAAGGAAGCCGAGCGCGGCAGCCGCGAGCACCGTCGTCCCGACTGCAAGCGTGGCCTGGACGAGCACGGGCGCGATGGCGTTCGGGACGATGTGTCTGAAAATGACCGACCGGTCGCGCGCGCCGAGCGCCTTCGCGGCCATGACATATTCGTTCTGCTTCACCGAAAGGATCTCGCCACGGATGAGCCGTGCATAGCCGATCCACCCGACCAGCACCAGCGCAAGGATCATATTCCAGAAGCCTTGCCCGAGGATGGCGATAATAACGATGGCGAGCACGAGGAACGGGAACGCGTAGAGGATATCCACGAGCCGCATGATTGTCTCGTCGACCCAACCACCGTAGTAGCCGGCGATAGCTCCAAGCGGAACGCCGACGCCAACAGCCAAGCCGACGGCGATGACGCCGATGGCAAGACTAAATCGTGCCCCGACCATCACCTGTGAGGCGATGTCGCGTCCGAGGTCGGTGGTTCCGAAGGGGTGCTCGGCAGAAGGTGCGAGGTTCGCCTCAGTAAGGGAAGTATCGGTCGTGTGTGGCGCAAGTTGGAACGGCTGGACGAGGAAGCGCTCGCCGAACAGCCCGACCTCAATCGGCCGCGCGAACACCGCGACCAAGACCATCACCACGAGCAGTGCGGCGCCGGCGAGCGCCGAACGGTTTCGCTTGAACCGATTCCATGCCTTCGTTCGGCGGCTGGTGGTCGAACCAGTCATGCCGCTGCGGCCCGTAGAGAATTGGTCGCGGTCGCGGACCTTCTCACTGTCAAACCCGGAGACAGTGATGCGGCCGCGCTGGGTCGTCCGGGTCCGCCCGTCGTCGTTTGAGTTGTTGGGAGCCATGCTAGTACGAGATTCGTGGATCGAGGTACGAGTAGATGATGTCAGCTGCGAGGTTGGCGAACACAATAGCGACGCCGATCATCAACACGCCCGCCTGAATGACCGGGAAGTCACGCTGGAAGATCGCCTGCAGGATGAGTCGCCCGACCCCCCGCATCGAGAACACTTGCTCGATGACAACGGCGCCGTCGACGATGAAGGCGATCTGAAGCGCGGCGACAGTGACGACCGAGATGAGTGAGTTGCGCGCCACGTGTTTCAGGATTACCGTCCGCTCGGTGAGCCCCTTCGCGCGAGCCATCCGGACGTACTCCTTGTTTAGCTCCTCGATCATTGACGAGCGCATGATACGCATCAGCAGCGCCGAAGAGGCGGTCCCCAGCGTGATCGCCGGCAGCAGCATGTACTTCAGCAGTGCTGGGTCAAGGACGGTCACGTCGGAGGGCGGGATGGTCGAGAACCAGCCCAACTGGACACCGAAAACGAACAGCAGCACCAAGCCGAGCCAGAAGTTCGGCGTTGCGATGCCAAGTAGCGCGGCAATGCGGCTCGCCTCGTCGACAGCGTCACCCTTGCGGACGGCCGAGATGATGCCCGCCGGAACACCGATGAGGAGGGCGATGAACAGCGCGAGCGTGCCGAGCAACAGCGTGTATGGCAGCCGGTCAAGGATGGCTTCGCTGACTTCGGTGCCCCGCTGGATCGAGATACCGAAATCAAGGAAAATCGCGTCGCGAAGCCACAGGAAGTACTGGACATACACCGGTTCGTCGAGGTGGTGCTGTTCGCGGAGCTGCTGGATCGCCTCCTCGCTTGGGTTTGCCCCGAGCGGAATCAGCACGTCAACGGCGTCGCCCGGCTGGAGGTGGACCATCAGGAAGGTGATGGCCGTCACTCCGAGCAGGATCGGGACCGTGAGCAGCAGCCGTTTCAATATGTATTTTCGAGTTGACATTCGGGATACGGGGAAGGGGCCGGGTGGGTCTGGTTACCGATCGGCGTTCTGGTAATAACGCGAGTAGAGGTCGGCCATCTCCTCTTGGAACTCTTGGGAGGTGAACGCCCCGGCAAGCGGAGAGATTGGTGCATACGCGGGCTGGCCGATACCCTCGTAGACGGCTTGGACAATACCGGGCCGGTTGATCATCCGGTTGGTCGCGATGCGAACCTTCCGGTTCTGGAAGGGCGTGTCCGCCTCGGGATGGCTCGGGTAAATGAACATATCGAACCCGGAAGCTGTCCGGCGGTCGACCGTGAACTGCTCGTTCTGCTCGAACGCCGAAACGCTGCCCGGCGGAACGCTCGTGCCGAGGTCGATGTCGCCGGAGCGAAGGGCACCTTCCTGGACCGAGCTCTCCGTGATGACACGGAAGTCGACCTGCTTGAGTGGGACCTCGGCAGGGACGCCGTTGCCGCCACCCCACCAGTGGTCTTCGAACCGCTCGATCCGCCACAACTCGTCGGGCTCTTCCTCGCCGAAGGTGAAGGGCCCGGTGCCAATGGGCTCGGTGGACGGCGAGAGGAGCCCATCGGTCCCCTCTTCGGCATCGCTGTCGGGGTGGGCCGCCGGGAGCCCGGCCTCGGTTGGTAGGACCGGTACCGCCGCGATGGAGAACGGGAACGGCGCGTACGTGTTCGGCAGCGAGATCTCGAGTTCGTAGTCACCAAGCACTTCGACGCTGCCGGTGAACTGTCGGCTGTCGCCTTCACCCTCAACGCCGAGCCAGTCGCCCACGTCGCTCTCGCGGGAGGTGTTGAGGTACCGCAGGATGGAGAATTGTACGTCCTCGGCGGTCATTTCCTTGCCGTCGAAGTCGAACTCGTCGCTGGGGTGGAACTGGACGCCCTCTTCCAGCTGGAAGCGGTAGGTTGTATCGTCGACTTGCTCCATTGAGGAGGCGAGTTGCTCGCGTGGTGTGCCCTCGAAGTCGACGGAGAGCAGCGACTCGTAGAGCGGGTCCGTAACCATTCCCGACGTGGTGTCGTTGATTGCGACGGGGTCGCTGTTCGACGGCGCAGCAGACAGCGAGGACACGAGCGTTCCACCGTTCGAGACCTCGTCCGGGTTGTCGCCGAGCCACGTCACGACGCCGGCAGACGGCGCGTACAGGGCACGGAACTGTGCGCTGTTATTCGGGTACGTCTGGAATCCCTGGACCGTGTCCGTCCGCCAGACATTGTACTCCTCGCCAAACCGTGTGAAGGCCATGGGCGACGCGCTGACAATTTCGCGCTGGGCTTCCTCGTAGATCGATGCCCGCTGCTCAATGTCAGTCGTGCGCAGCCCCTCGGTGACGAGCTCATCGACTGTCTCGTTCTCGAAGTGATTGATGTTACAACACGCGGGTGTGAAGTTGTCGCTGGTGAATAGGAAGTTTACGTAGCCGTCGGGGTCAAAGCCGGCCGACCAGCCGAGACAGACCAGCGAGGGGTCAGTGTGGGACTCCTCACCGAGGATTCGCCCGACGTAGGTCCCCCACTCGAACTGATTCAATTCGAGGTCGAAGTATTCCGTCGCGTTCAGTTCCTCCTGAATGATCTGGGCCCACTGGACCCGCTCGGGGTTCTCATTGGTGATTATCTGGCCCGTGAACGGCGGCTCAAAACCCGCTTCCGCGAAGCCGTCTTCGAACAGCGTAAACGCGTCGGTCGTCGTCACGTCATCGCTGCTGCCACCACCGCCGCCGTCGGTATCCGTCCCGCCACCGCCGCCCGAAGTTTCGGTCGGTGTCGAGTCGCTCGTCGAACAGCCGGCGAGGCCGGCCAGCCCTGCTACACCGAGCGACTTCAGCAGCCGTCGGCGGTTCGGCGATGTATTGTCATCACGTGCCATATGTGTGTGGGGCTAGGAGTGGCCGCATATAAATTATCCACATTGCAAAAGAGGATACGTGCTGGTACTGGTCGGAAAAAAGAGCAAGGCCTCGCACTCGTGTCGGGTACCGAGCCAGCACGAGTGACAACCCGAGGAGCAATGGTTTTCGTCCGGCGTCTACAACAGGAAGCCATGATAGACCTCCGCAGTGTGCTTGATACGCTCGGACAACCAGAGTACACCGGCGAGAACCGGTGTCTGGCCTGTACGGCACTCAATCTCGCCATCGCCGTCGGCATCGCGATCGCCGTTGGGCGGCGACGGCGGGGCCTGGCTGGCGGGTGGTTGGCCGTCGCCGTCGTGTTAATTGCGCTTCGGGGATACCTCATCCCGGGTACACCCGAGCTAACGAAGCGGTATTTCCCCGATCGTGTGCTCGCGTGGTTCGGGAAGGATCCGCGAGATGACAAACGCCCGGAGATACCCGAGGAGATGCGCGAACTCGCGGCACGGCGGGCCGCAGCTGGGGGTGAGACGAGTGAGTGACACTGACCCGGCGCTTGAGGCGGAACTCGAAGAGCTGGCTGACGCTTCGATGGCCGCATTACTCGTCGAGTTCGGGTTCGTTCGGCCGACCGAGGACGACATCCAAGTGACAGAGCCGTTCCTCAAACGCTGGCAGGACGCGCTAGCGACGCTCGAGAACTCCGACGAGCGGGTCGCGGCGCTGGCATCGCTGCTGGACGAGCCCGTCGAACACGTCGACATCGAGTACCGCGAGGCAGACCAGTCGTTCGGGGTGGTTGACAACCGCGCGGTCCACAACTGGATCTCCGAGGCGTCGCTGCGGACGGACCTTGCAGCTCATCGAGCGGTGACGGACGACCGATGGTCAGCGCTGGACCGCAATGACCGGACCCGCATCCTCCGATCGTTTCGGGTGGTGCTCGACACCTGTCCGACCTGCGCCGGCCCGGTCATCCCGACGGAGGAGGTAGTGGAATCGTGCTGTCGCGACTGGGACGTCATCGCCGTGCGCTGTACGGAGTGTGGCGCCCACATCGTCGAACTCCCGCCGCCGGGGACCGACGGCGACCAGGGCGGCAGCGAACCGCTACCGCCACGCAGCGGAGGGTTTACGCGGTGACAGGCCAAGCCCACCCGCACAAGGGTTTTGCCCTGTGAGGCGAACAGCGAATATGAGCCGCCCGACCCGGCGACGGTTCCTCGCTGCGCTCGGCACAGCAACGGTGCTTGGCGGCTGTGTCGGCGGATCGCAGGTTCGAGACGCGACTGTTAACCTCAACCCTCAGTCGGTGGCATCGACACCCCTTGCAGAATCGTCGTTCTCGTCCGAGTGGAAGGTACAGGTCCCTGGCGAATTTACCCTCTCGACGCCCGGTATCGACGTCAATCGCCTTTATATCGGCAGCGGGACGGTCCAGACTGCGATCGGCCGCGACGGTGACGGGGTAGACTGGCAGCGAGACCTCGACGGAATGACCCACAGTTTCAGCGCCGCGGTCACCAATGATGCGATTGTTGCGTCCGCGCGCGACCTACTGAACCGACGACGGCTCGTCGACCGCGGCGGCCGACCGACCCTGACGGCTCTCGACCCCGGAAGTGGGGACACCCTGTGGCGTGAGGCGCTTCCCGTGGCCGGGAGTCCCGTCGTCGACGGCGACATGGTATATATCACCCTCGTCAACGAGGAGATGACGGCGCTGTCGGCCCGTAGTCTCGCCGACGGGACGGAGCGGTGGCGCCGAACGCTGGAGACGCCCGACGCCTTCTCAACGCCGACCGTCGGTAACCACCTCTATCTCGCCACGGCGGGCGATGAGGAAGGTAACGCCCGGCTCGTCTCCCTCACGACCGACGGCGCCGTCCGGTGGACCCGTACCCTCGAGGGGACCCCGCACAAAGGGCCGGCCGTGGCGACCGATGGCGACGAGGTGGCATACGTTGGGACCGACGCGGGCTATCTCTACGCGGTCGGTGCGGGCGGCGACGTGCGGTGGCAAGCAGACCTCGGTGGCCCGGTCAACACGACGCCCGCCGTCGGCTCCGGGACCGTTTATGCGACGACGCCCGGGCGCGTCGTCGCGGTCAGCGCCGCCACGGGGACGGGGCGCTGGAGCGGCCGTGTGGAACACGTCGCGAAGACCGGGCTCAGCCTCGGCGGTGGGATGGTCCACGTCGGCGGCAACGAGGTGGCGGCGTTCGAGGCGACCGACGGGACGCCCCAGTGGCGAGTCGAACTTCCGGGCGTCGCAGGTACCTTTGGCTCTCCACTCTACGTGGACGGAACGCTCTATGCCGGGGGGTGTGTGAAGATTGACGGGAGTTCGCGGTACGACCACACTGTCTGGGCGCTGGTGTGAGCGTCGCCACGGTCATTTCCGTCCGTTCATTAGCGACTCAATTCAAAAAACCAAATTTTCTGTTTTGGACACTCAAATCGACGGTTTAGAGCGGTTCCACCGACGATTTTGGTAACCAGAGTCATCCGTCATTCTTATTATATCGTGTCAAGTACTATCAAACATGGTCCCGGACTCTGCGGTCACGGGTGACGCGGTCGAGCAGGGTGAGGTGATGGCCTCAGTCGACGACGGAGCATTCCTCATCGCCGACATCTCCCGCGACGGAGCGTGGCTCTCCGTTCCGGCTGACGCCGCACCCGTACTCGCGGAGTACTGTTAGTTTGGGGTGTCGCTGAACGCCTTATCGAACCGTTCGTAGCGGGTGGGTTCAGTTCTCAACGCCACTCGCGCTGATCCGGGGTCGTCGAACGACCCGTACTCGTCGGCGAGGCTATTAAACGCATCCTCAAGCGTCTCTGTCTCGTCGGGCAGCGAGAGCGCCGTCGCCCGGTACTGTGCCGCCGACTCATCGCTGTTCACTGGGTACGCGTGCTCATCAAATTCAGTCTCGGCCGCCCCAAACACCCGCTCGACACGGGTCGTACGCTCCCGCTGGTTCGCGGGCCTCACGGCCTGAATCACCGTGTTCGTCTGTCGCCGTTGGTATTCGACCTTCGTGGTCAAAACCGTCGGGGTCGTGGGCTATCGCTCGACAACGAGCAGCGCGACCCGCTCGAGTACCAACTCGGCAAGCGTGGCGTCGGTCGCGCCGCGTTCTGCCTCGGTGACCCCGAAGAATGAACACACCCGGTCGGGGTCGATGTCGCCGAGCGTGTCGGCGGGAACAAGCAGGTCGCGTACCGCGTCGGCAGCCGTGTTCTCGTCACCATCCTCGTCGGCGACGACCAGCACGACAGTTGGCGTCTTCCCCGGCCCGACACCCATCTCAAGGGCCTGGTCGATCTGTCGACGGCCGGCAGCGTAGAGTAACACCTCGACTGCGCGGTCGCGGGCGATAGCCGCGCCACGCGACCGCTCGCGGTCCGCGAGGTCCAGCGCGCGCTCCAGATGGCGCTCGGAGACGACGAGTCGGGCGTCGAACGCTTGCGTCATAACGCCGTACTCGGCGGCGACCGCGGTGAGTGCCGCGACAAACGCGTCCGTATCGGGGAATTCCGCGTCGGCACCATCGGCAATCCGGACGACGCCCTCAACGAGTTGCATCAGAAGTCACCGAGGCTCGACTGATCCTCCTCGTCCCCCGCCGCGACCGCCGAGCCATCAGCCATGGCCTCCTCCTCGCCGCTGTCGGCTGCCGCCTCGGGGTCCGGCATCACGCCCTCCATGGCAGGGTCTTGATGACCGGCGTTCTCAAGCACAGTCTCGGCGGTTTTTCGTCGGCCTTTCAACGCCGCGAGAACCACCTGTTTGTCGGCGTTGCGAAGCTCTGATCGCGTTTGCACTCCCGCCTCGTAGAGCCGGCGTGCGCGCTTGCGACCGATGGCACGGACGCCAGCGAGATCGATGAGCTCCTCGCGGACACCGTACTGTACCCGCTTTTTTGCCTCGCGGACGGCGACGGCGTTGCCGAGGTCCAGTTCGCTCGCCAGCGACTCAGCCGCCCCGAGCAGCCACTCAGCGGTATCAACCTTCCCACGCACGTCACCCGGACCAACGCCGTACCGCTCGGTGAGACGCTCCTCGTCGGTCTCGGCCGCCCAATCCTCGAGAAGACGGGCAGTTTTCAGCGCCGCGAGCCAATCGTCGAACCGGGACTCCTCGAACTCGGAGGGAGCGTCACCGAGCAGCTCGTTTTCCCGTTCATACGCCTCCATCGTGAACTCCTCGCGCTCGCCAGAGCGGAGGTAGAGCTGATACATGTCCGGTGTACGACAGACGAGGTGGTAGAGTCCAAGCGCAGAGGGGTTGTCGGTGTCCGCCAGTCCATCCACAATCGTCGCGGCGCTCATCGGGTCGAGATAGAGTCGCGAGACGGTGTGTCCGAGGCCGGTAGCCATCAGCCGCCCCGACTCCGTCTCCTCGATGAAGTCGTTCACCCTCAGGTACGCGAGCATGTCGTCCATCACATGCTCTAGCCGGCCCCGCTCGTCCGTCTGTGTCGCATATAGCGTTCCCTCAAGAAACTCACGGAGGCTCTCGCGGGAGTCGGCGAAGCCCGAGGCAACCGTCGCGAGCAGGTGCGTCCGCATCGCCGGTTCGGCGGCGAGCTTCGAGCGCACCGGTTCGGGATCGGCCCACACGTATCGCTCGAACAGTTCGTCGAGTTCGTCATGGCTGTTCGCAAGCAGTAGCGCCTCGCCGTAGGGGTCCATTCCAGGTCGCCCCGCCCGGCCCATCATCTGGTGTACCTCAAGCACCGACAGCGGCTGCATCCCGCCAGCATCACCAGAGTAGCGGCGCCAGTCGCGCACGACCACCCGCCGGGAAGGGGTATTGACCCCGGCAGCGAGCGTCGGCGTCGCACAGACGCACTTGACAAGCCGGTCGCGGAACGCCTCCTCGACGAACGAGCGGTGCTCAGAGGCGCAGCCAGCGTGGTGAAAGGCGACGCCCTGCATGACGGCGTCTGCGAGGTCATCGCTCGTTTCCGTGTCACTCACGCCGCGGATCTCGTCAGCGACCTCTTGGAGTGCGGCAAGCTCGTCTTCGTTGAGTTCGGCGCTCACCGTGTTCCCGAGCCGGCGGGCCGCAGCCTCGGCGTTGCGTCGTGAGTTGACGAACACGAGTGTCGAGCCGCCCTCGGCTGGCGCGACGTCGCTCCCAGTGTCCTGTAACGTATCGCGGACAATTGCTGCCGTCGGCTTTTCACCTGATTTGACGCGCAGTTCCGCCTGGCTCCCGTCGTCGAAGTGGAGTGCCTGCCCGTAGTGGACTCCTTTTCGGAGGTCGATAGGACGCCAGTCGGAATCGACGAGCTCGGCGTCGAGCCACGTCGCGAGCTCGTTCGCGTTGCCGACCGTCGCCGATAGCGCGACGACTTGGAGGCCGGGGTTGCGCGACCGGAGCTTCGCAAGCGTCACCTCAAGCGTCGGGCCACGATTGGGGTCGTCGACGAGGTGGACCTCGTCGGTGACAACGCAGTCCAAGTCGTCGATCCACGGCGCGCCATTCCTGACGAGCGAGTCTACCTTCTCCGAGGTGGCGACGATGATGTCCTGCTCAGCGAGCCACTCACCTGACGACTCGTAGTTGCCCGTCGAGACCCCCACCGAGACGCCGTACTCCTCGAACGTCTCGAACTCCGCTTGCTTCTCCGAGGCGAGCGCCCGGAGAGGAACGATGTACAGTGCTGTCCCGCCGTTTCGTACCGCCGAGAGCATCGCGAGCGTCGCAATGAGCGTTTTGCCTGACGCAGTGGGGATGGAGGCGACAAGTGAGTTCCCCTCCGTTACCCCGGCCTCAACCGACTCCGCCTGTGGCGGGTACAGCGACTCGATGCCGTCGGCCCGGAGGTGGTCAGGGAGCCACTCGGGGACTGCGGGCACGTCGGACACGTCCATTGCCGACGGTTAGCGCTGCCTCCGATTTAAACCGTCGTTCGCGAGGCCGCGCGCGACATTGCCCGCCATCTCTTTGTCCATACGCACCGAACACTGAGTATGCGAATTGAGTACGACCGGGACACCTGCATCGGGATGTTCCAGTGTGTCGCGGAGTGGGACGCGTTCGAGCGCGACGAGTCCGCTGGGAAGGCGATACTCGCGGACGGCGAGTCGTCGGATGCCGACTGGGGGGCAGACGTGCGGGTCCGTGAGGTACCGGACGGCGAGGAGTTGGACGCGAAGTTCGCCGCGCGTACCTGTCCGGTCGACGCCATCCGGCTGTACGACGACGACGGCGACCGAGTGGTGTGAGCGACTGCGACCGCCGGCACAATCATTATGTACGATGATTGTAGTGACTAGCATAGACGCATGAACCCCGAACGAGAGCGACGCGAACGCGGTTCCCATGTCGAGGACTGGGCCGGATTCGTCGAGTCGGGGATCGCGGACGACGACCGCCGCGAGGACCAAGCGTAGCGCGCGAACCGACCGTCTCAGCCAATTATGCGATTTTCTCGTACTGTTCGGAGAGCTTGTCGGCCGCCTCGTCCATCAGGTCGGCCTCGTAGTCGTCGAGGTCCCATTCGACGATTTCCTTGACACCGTCAGTGCCGAGCTTGACCGGGACACCAAAGGCGGTATTATCATAGCCATACTCGCCATCGAGCTTCACTGAGCCGGGCAGTACCTCACCCGTGTCGCGGAGAACGGCTTCGACCATGTGAGCAACCCCGGTCGCCGGTCCCCACTGTGTTGCTCCCTTCCGCGAGATGACATCCATGGCGGACTCCTGAAGATCGCCGAATATCTCCTCTCGATGCCCTTCGAAGTTGGGATCACGGCCGTCAACGCGGACCTTCGAGAACACGGGGACCTGCGCGTCGCCGTGCTCGCCGAGGATCGTCGCCTCGACGTTCTTTACTGGCACATCAAACCGCTCGGAGAGGACGTAACGGAACCGCGCGGAGTCGAGTCGGCCGCCAAAACCGACCACTTTGTGTCGGTCCCGGTCGCCGGCCTCGTACAGGTGGCGGTTAAGCAGGTCGACGGGATTGGAGGTAGTGATCGAGACGAAGTCGTCGTTATACTCCGCAAGCGACTCGCCGATATCGGCCATAATCGGCGCGTTGTCACCTGCAAGGTCGATTCGGGTCTGTCCTTCCTTGCGTGGGATGCCGGCGGTGATCACGACGACATCTGATCCCTCGGTTGCCGCGTAGTCACCTTGTCGGACCGTCGTGTTCGAGTCGTAGGCGATACCGTGATTGGTATCCGCGGCCTGCCCAACGGTCTTTTCCTCCATATCGGGGATATCGACAAAGACGAGTTCGTCGGCCACATCGCGCAGCGCGAGATTGTAGCCCGCTGCGGCCCCCACCGTCCCGGCTGCACCGATGATGCTCACCTTGCTCATAGTCGTCCGCAGGGTCGGCCGGTCCGTGATTAAACGCTTCGAAACGGCGAGTTCCGTGGGCTCGGCGCCGGGGTTCCCGTCGGCTCACCCAATGACATCGGCGTCGCCTGTACGCCTATACGCCACGAGTACCTACCGAATCCATGGTCAACATGTTTGTCGATGGCGAGTGGCGCACTGACACCTACGAGATGAACAACGATGACGGAGAGTTCGACCGTCAGCCGACGACGTTCCGCAACGCGCTCGGTACCGAGGAGTTCCCCGCAGTGAGCGATCGCTATCACCTCTACGTGTCGCGTGCCTGTCCGTGGGCACACGGCGCCGCGATGGTCCGCGCGCTGATGGGACTTGAAGAGCAGATCTCGATGGATATCGTCGACCCATACCGCGACGAGCGGGGTTGGCAGTTCACGCCGGAGAAGGACGACTGCACGTCCGATACGGTGAACGACTTCGACTACCTCGGCGAGGCGTACGTCGCGGCGGACCCTGACTACACTGGCCGTGTAACCGTCCCCGTCCTCTGGGACCGCGAGCGGGAGACCATCGTCAACAACGAGTCCATCGAGATTATGCGTGAGTTCGCAAGGGCGTTTGAGGGGAATGGCGCCGACCTCTACCCGGCAGACGTCCGCGACGAGGTCGATCAGGTCGTCGAAGACATTTATAACCCGATCAACAACGGCGTCTACCGCGCCGGCTTCGCGGGGACTCAACAGGCCTACGAAACTGCGGTCGCGGAGCTGTTCGGCGCCTTGGACCACTACGACGAGATACTCGCCGACCAGCGGTATCTCGTGGGTGACGGCGAGCGCCTGACGCTAGCGGATCTGCGGATGTTCGCGACACTCGTTCGCTTCGACCAAGTGTACCACACCCATTTCAAGTGCAATCAGAGGCTCATAAGCCAGTACGACAACCTCTGGCCGTACGTCCGCGACGTGTACCAGACGCCGGGCGTCGCAAAAACGGTCAACATGGCACATATCAAAGAGCACTACTACACCACTCACACGGATATTAACCCGACCGCGTTCGTGGCCGTCGGTCCCGATCTCGACTTCGAGGCACCACACGACCGGGACGACCTGCCGGGCGAGCCGCCAGCCGCGCTGATCGCCGAGGTCTGAGCCGGATTTTCTGTTCTGTTACGAGAGCTGTGTCGGCCGACAGGGTTAAGACCATGCCAGTTATTCACATGCACTGTATGGGAGACACGAAGCGAGGTCGCGAGCGAAAAGGCCTGACGAAGCGCGAACAGCGGCGCGAGCAGGAGATCGAGCGTGCCGTGGAGACCCGCGACGAGGAACTCGACTTCGACGAACTCTACGACGAAGACGAGTTCGAACTCTGAACAGAGAGCGCGACGGCCACCCCGTCGCCATAGACGACGTACACTTCATTCCGGCCGTCCGAGTCCGTATCCGCGAGCGTTGCGTGCGTGAACAGCCGCGCGTCCCGCTCGTAACTGCCTCGCACCGCGCCGGTCGCGGGATTAACGACGTGGACGCCGCCGTCGTTCGTGACGGCAACGATCTCAAGCGTCCCGTCGCCGGTCACGTCACCAATGACGGGCGGGGGTGTCATCTGGGTCTCCACGTCCGTGAGCGGGCGGGTCCATTCGATGGAACCGTCGCGTCCGTCGAGCGCGAACAGCGTCCCCGTTCGGTTCGTCGCATAGACTTCGACGACGCCGTCACTATCGGCATCAACCGGGTCGCTGACGGCCGCGAATTCGCCGATTGATTGTGCCCACTCAATGGCACCCTCGTGCCCGTCGAGGCTCACAACGTCGCCGTCGGTCGTCGCCGCCAGGTACTCACGATTACCGTCGGCATCGATATTCCCATCGCCGGCCCAGGTGACGCTGCCGCCGACCGCCGTCGTCCACGCAACCTGGCCACGGCGGGTGAAAGCAACAACGCTCCCGTTACCGAGCCCGACGAGCGTCTCCGGGCGGCCGTCGGCGTCGAAATCAGCAACCGCGGGCGGCGCCCACGAGTAGGCGTTGAGCGGCCGACGCCACACCGTCTCGCCATCCTGTCGGACGACCGCGAGCGTGCCGTCGATGTCGCTCACCACGAGTTCGGGCGTCCCGTCGCCGGTCGCGTCGGCGACGACCGGCTTCGAGTAACCGTAGTTCGACAGCGGGTAACGGAACGTCGGCTCTCCTGCCAGCGCGTCGTAGGCGACGACCTCCGCTTCGGTTGAGGCTGCGATGACCTCCGGGGTGGCGTCACCGACGAAGTCCACGAGCGTCACGTCCGCGACGGCGTGGATAGTACAGGCATCTTTAGCAATGGGCTCGGTCCACCGCTCCTCACCCGCATCATCAAGGACGAGCAACCGACAGCCGACCTCGCCTGAGCGCCCGCCAATGGGAACCGCAATAACCGCCTCGCCGTGGGCCCGACCCGCGGCGGCCGCGTGGTGATTCCCCGCGACGCTGCTATTGCCCGCGCGCCACTCCTCGGTAAGCGAAAGGTCCGCGGGGGCAGGCGTGGTAGGACCCCCACCGAGACAGCCGGCGAGCACAAGCAGGGCAACAATCGCGAGCGTCCGGTGCACGGCACCTGTTAGCCGCGGGCGGACATACGGTCATCGCTCCTTCGACGGACACACCACAACCGCTTTGCACGCATCACCCGTTCACAAGATATGCAGCGTCGCGACTACCTCGCCGCGCTCACCGGCGGGGCGACGCTCCTCGCCGGATGTTCCGGGTCGCCGGGTGACGACTCGACTGCCACGGCCACCTCGACCACGACAGCTACCGGCACCGAGGCGTCGCTTCCCGACGGGATCTACGTCCAGCCGTTCCGTGAGAGCATGGCGATGCAGGGGACTGCCGCCGCGGGCGACCTCCGTGTCGCGTTCATGTACACCACCCCGCATAGGTTCTGGACTGTCACTGGGTCGGAGCTATCCGAAACCCCAAAGACAGGCAACATCCACGGGATGGCCGTCGTCTGGGACGCAGCGACGGGGCGGGTCATCCCAGAGACCGGCCTATCGCTGGAGATCGAACAGGACGGTGAGTTGGTCTCACAGGAGGTCATCTACCCGATGCTCTCCCAGCGGATGGGATACCACTACGGCGGCAACTTCGGACTCGACGGCGATGGCGAGTATACGGCTCGTGTTTCCGTCGGTGCGGTGCCGGAGGCGGTCGCACTGTCCGGCGTCTACGACGGGCAGTTCCGTGAGCCGACGACCGTTGAGATCGGGTTCACATTCAATGCCGAACAGCGCGAGCGGATCGGCTCGCAGCCGCTCGACGCGTACGGCCAGCCCGGCGCCGTTCGGCCGATGTCGATGGAGATGTTCCCGCAGGCGACCGCCCCGTCCCGCGATAGCCTGCCCGGATCGATCCACGGAGCCCCAGACAGCGACGATGCGCTGCTCATCACGGGGTCGCTGTCGGGCGACGCCGCTGAGCGGTTCGGGTCCGAAGTTTACCTTTACGTGTCCGCACGGACCCGCTACAATGGGCTTGTCTTGCCGGCGATGGCGCTGTCGGCGACGGTAACGCGCGGTGGCTCGGAGCTCTACTCGGGCGAGCTCACCCGGACGCTTGATCCCGAACTCGGCTACCACTACGGCGCCGGTCTTGACGCGCTAAAGTCGGGTGACGAAATCGCGCTCTCAGTCGGTGTGCCGCCGCAGGTATCGCGCCACGAGGGGTATGAGCGGGCGTTTCTCCAGATGCCGGACCTAACGGTGACCGTCTGACTTTCCCGTCTCCGTGTCGTGACCACACCTATGTACCGAACGCTCGCCGTGCTCGCGGCCGTCGGCTGTGCGCTGGCTGTCGCCGGGCTTGCGGTGCCGGTCGCGGCTCACGCGAATCACGTTGCCGCGGACCCGCAGACTACCCCCGACGGGACGATCGTTGTCGAGTCGGCGTTCATACTCGACGACGGTTTCCTGGCGGTCCAGCGTGACGACGGTGGCGACCCCGGCACGGTCGTCGGCCACGCGGCGCTCTCCGGCAATGACGGGTTCCTGACGGACGTCGAAATCGAAATCGACGACGACGTCTGGGTCGAGTGGGACAGCCCGAAGCGTGTCCATCTCGTCCTCCGGAGCGACGACGGCGACGGCAACTTCGACCCCGACGACGACCGAGTCGTCCGCTCGTTCGGAAGCGCAGCCGCGGCAATGACCACCATCGACCGCGGCGGGCGCGCGGTGGTGACCGCCCGCCGATTCAGCCCGCAGCCGGTCAAAGACGGTTCGGTCACCGTCCGGCGCGCCGCGCTCCCTGCGGACGGCTATCTCGTCGTCGAGAACGCCTCCGACGGCCGCGTCCTCGGGACCGCGTCGCTCGAAGGCGGTGACCACACGAACGTCACCGTGCCGCTCGACGGCACCCTCGGGTCGGCCGACAGCGTGGGAGTGCGGGCCGTCCTCTACCGCGATGACGGCAACGGCGAGTTCGACGGCGCCGACGAGCCGTTCGCCGTCAGCGGCGAGCCAGTGGCGACGCGTTTCTCCCTCAAGCCAGGCGCGGCGGCGAATGGCACTGTGACGCCGACGCCCGACCTCGTGACGACTGCGACGCCGTTCTCGGACGACTCGGCGACGCCGACCGCGACGGCGGCGCGGACGACGGACCCGACCGCGACCGGTGGCCAGCCCGGCTTCGGCCCGCTCGTGACCCTTGCTGGCGGCGGCGCCGCGCTGGCCGCGCTGCTCGCGATCCGGCGGAGGGAGACGTGAGCGACCCTCTGCTTCCGGCCGTGCTCGGCGTCGCGGCGGTGGCCGGTACGCTGGTGGTCGGGGTGGCGCTCGCCGCACTTTATCGACGGCGCTCGGTGCCGTATCTGCTGGTGACGCTCGCGTTCGCGACGTTGCTCGCACGCACCGTGGTCGGGGTCGGGCTGATGCTCGGTGGGCTGGACGAGACAGCCCACCACACGCTCGAACACGGGCTGGACGCCGTCATGGCTGGGCTGGTCGTCGCCGCGGCGTACACCGCACGCCGCTCTCAGGGGGTGCCCGATGACCACGCGTGAGCGCATCGCGGCCCACGTCGCCCGGGAGCCGGGGGTCCACTTCAACGAGCTTGTCCGGGCCCTTGACCTCGCACCCGGGCAGACCCAGTATCACCTCGACCGACTCGACCTGACCGCCGACGAGTGGTTCGGCCGCACCCACTACTATCCGCCGGGGTACAACGAGTGGGAGCGGGCCGCTTTAGCGCTGTTGCGCCGGGAGACGGCCGCCGACATCGTGTCTGTCCTGCTCGCCGACGGGCCACTACCGGCGGGTGAGCTCGCGGCCCGGGTCGGTATCGCACGGTCAACGCTGTCGTGGCACCGCGAGCGATTTGAGCGCGTCGGCCTCGTTAAGACGCGACCTGACAGAGGACGGACGCTGTTGTGGGTGCCCGAGCCTGAGCGGACCGCCCGCCTCGTCGACCGGGCCGATCCATCACTGCCCGAGCGGCTAGTCGACCGGTTCACGCGGCTGGTCGACGCGCTGCTGGAGGAGTGAACGCCCCTGGTTCGACGGTCGTACCAGAACCGCTTTTCGATTGAGGGCCCTACGAGGTAGTATGCGACGACGCACGTTCCTGGCCGCCGGCGCGGGTACGGCGAGCGCCACCCTCGCTGGCTGTTCGGGGCTCTTCCCGACGCAGGCGGCCGGCGCACCGCCGGTGCTCGAGGACCGACCGGACGCCGTCTACTTCCCCACCCACGTCGAGGGAATGCAGATGGCTGGTACCGGCGGCGCCGGGGACTACCGCTTCGGGCTGACCTACTCGTACCCGCACCGCTTCTGGAACGTCAACGGGACCGAAACGTCGATGACCGAGATCGGGGCCGACGACGACATCCACCTGATGGCGACGGTCTGGGACGCCGAGAGTCGACAGATCCTCCCCGACACTGGCCTGTCGCTGGAGATCAGGCGGGACGGCGAGTTAGTCTCACAGGAGGTTATCTACCCGATGCTCTCCCAGCCGATGGGCTTTCACTACGGCGCGAACTTCGGGCTTGACGGCGACGGCAGCTACGACGTGACCCTCTCCGTCGGTGGCGTCTCGACCCGCCGGTCGGGGTCGTTCGCGGGTCGGTTCGCCGATGGCGTAAGCGCGACGGTCACGGTCGACTACGCGCGGGCGACCCGCGACGACATCAGCTATGAGGCGACCCCGGACCGCGCCGGCGAACCGGCCGCCGTCCCCTCGATGGAGATGGGCATGGGCGGGATGTCGATGCCGACCGGTCTCGCGCCCGCACCCGAAGACCTCCCCGGGGTACTCGGCAACGGGACGAGCGGCGACGCCGTTTTTATTGTCGGCGTGCTCGACGTACCACCCAAGGGAGTCGACGGAGAGGGGCGATATCTCTACGTCTCCGTTCGGACGCCGTACAACCGAATGGTCCTCCCGGCGATGGCGATGGAGGCCGCGACCGCCGGCTTCGACGGCGAGTTGATCGCGACCCTCGACCCCGAGTTGGGCTACCACTACGGCGCGGTCGTTGACGAGGTGGGGGCCGTCGAGGTGCGGCCGACGCTGCCGCCACAGACCGCGCGCCACGAGGGGTACGAGACCGCATTTATGAACTTCGAGCCGTTCACCGTCCAGCCGTGACCGACGCCGTCACCCGCCGCGACGTGCTGAAGGCCGCGGTCGCGACCGGCGGTGCCGTCGGGCTCTCGGCGTGTCTCGACATCGCCGGCGAGAGCGACGCCCCCCGGGGGCCCGACGACCTCTCGACGCTCCCCGAGCGCCAGTATGCGTGGGGGGAGTTCGTCCGCCGCGACGAGCACGGCAACGAGCAACTGCCACGCCATCAAGTGCTCCTTTACCTGACGCTGGAACGTGACGGTGTGCCGACCGTGGCCGATCGTGAACAAGTCGCTGCGGCGTTCGACTCACTAAACCGCGCGTACGCCTGGGATCACAAGGGCCTATTATGGTCAGCCGCCTACTCGCCTGCCTACTTCGACCGCTACGACGAGCCACTCCACGAGTCGGTCGATTGTCCACCCCCTCACACACTGTCGCCGTTTGAGACCCCCAACTTCGACGAGCAGGACCTGCTCGTCCATCTCGCGAGCGACAGTCCAGATGTTTTGCTGCGCGCGGAACAGGCACTCACCGGCGAGCGGGTGGCGGCCAACGGCGTCGAGTTCGCGGCATCGCTTGACGGCGTGGCAACGCTCGCAACGAGCGCGGACCGTCGGACGGGGTTCGTCGGCAGCGGAATGCCCGCCGCCCGTCAGGACGACCTCGAGGGAGTCCCGGCCGACGGCCCAGTGCCCGATGATAGCCCGCTGTTTATGGGATTTACCGCCGGGTTCACCGGCAACCAGGCGACCGAAGACTACGTCGCCATCGACGAGGGGCCCTTCACCGAGGGGACGACAAAGCATGTTTCGAATCTCCGCCAGCGGCTCGACGACTGGTACAACGAGCAAAGCTACGAGGAGCGGGTCGCGGAGATGTTCTCTCCACAGCACGCCGAGGAAGGGTGGGTTGAGGGTGTTGGCTCCAATCTGGGCGACAACTCCCGGGTGGACGAGACACTCGACGATATCACCGAGCAAGCGAAGCGATCCGGCCGGGTGGGCCACGCACAGAAGGCCGCGCGGGCGAACCGTGACGACGAGGGGAACGTGAAGCTCCTGCGCCGGCACTTCGAGTCAACCGATGACGGCGTCGCATCGCTTCACTTCCCCTCTCTCCAGCGGCGGATGTCGGAGTTCGACGCCGTCCGCCGGGCGATGAACGGCACCGACGTTACCGGGGCGACCCCCGCCGTTCGCCAGCGGGTGAACAACGGTATTCTCGAGTACGTCTTCGTCGTCCGGCGGGGAAACTGGCTCGTGCCGCCGCGGTCGAAGCGCGCGCTACCGCGACCGCAGTAGTAGCGGGTCACAACAACGCGACCGCGGTCACGGCGGTTGCAGCGAGCGTGAGCAGCGTGGAGTAGATTGCAGCCCGGGGGTCTCGTGGCGCGGCTGCGTCAAGCGACCCGGCCGCGATTACGTCCTCCGCGCGCAGGAAGACGTGGAGGTCGCCGTCGCTCGGCGCCGCCTGCACCGCGAAGAGGAAGATAACCGGCAGGCGAAGCCCGGGTGGGAGCGTGACTATACTGCCCAGAACGACCGCTGCCAGGACGAACCCCGCGGTAGGGGCGAGGGCGCCGGCCCGGACGACCCAGGGCGGGGCGTTCGGCTGCACCGGCCCGGTCAATCGACCCAGCGCGATTGGGTTATCGTCTGGTGCGAGGAGGATCGATACGTCACCAATTGTCCGGAAGACGATCCAGTGGGCGAGTTCGTGCGGCAAAAAGACGACCGCGAGGAGCAGGCGGGGGTCCACACGCCCGGTATGTGCTCCGAGGGCAAAGCACCGCTGGCCACACGAGTTTTGCGCCTCCCGGGCATACTGAACGCGTGGCTGAATGTGTCGTCTGCGGCACCAGCGTCTCTGTTAGCGACGCCTGTGCTCACTGTGCTGGGCCGGTCTGTGACGACCACCGCGACCCCGAGAGCCATGACTGTCCAGGCATCGACAGCGACTCGGAGACATGGTACACCGACCCTGACGCAGGACGCGAGGGTGCCTCGGGCGGTCGGGAGCTATCCGACCCGCGACGGCTAGCGACCGGAGTCGCGCTCACGGTCCTCGTCGCCCTCGTCGCTGTGGGTGTCCTCGCGGTCGCTGGAACACCCGCGCTCAACGACGGCCTTGATGACGAGCGGCTCGAAGCACGGATCATCGCCGAGGCTAACGATGCCCGGACAGAGCATGGGCTGGCACCACTAGCGACGGACACCTCACTCGCAGCGGTCGCGGATGCCCACAGCGGCGATATGGCCGCACGCGGATACGTGAACCACACGGCGCCGAACGGATCGGGCGTCGCCGACCGCTACGCCCGTTTCGGTGTGGACTGTTTCGGGGACGAGAACATCTATTATACTCCAAACGGCGGACTACTCGTCGGGGAGGCCCAGTTGGCCGAACGGGTCGTCGCGGAGTGGCTCGCATCGCCGGGACACCGCGAGACTCTCCTCGGACCCGAGTTCACCTGGCAGGGAATTGGCGTCGCCGTCGGGCCCAACAACGGCGTCTACGTCACCCAGAACGTCTGTTGAGCGCGCCGTATAGTGGCTGTCGGTCGAGGCGATGGTGTTGGCCGTCCACCGACCGAAACCGGTTCCACGGTGGAGGCTGAAATGGCACGCGTGACAGACGGGGACGCCGCGACAGGACGCGAGGAACCGGGCGATGAGGAGCTGACGTGTGCGTTCTGTCGGATGCCAATTCCCGGCGACCCGATCAGGGTTGAAAACGGGAGCGAGGGTGCAGTCTGCTGTTCGCGCGCCTGCCGTGACCGGCTAGTAGAGACGGGCGAGCCGTTCGAGGAGTACCACGGCCACCGGCGGCTTACGGCCGGCGTGTCGGCGCTGGATGCGTCGCTTCCCGAGGGGTTCCCGCGCAACGCCTTCGTTCTCGTCTCAGGAGAGGCAGGAACACGCGACCGCGCACTCGGCGCGGAGCTTGTCTGGCGCGCGCTTCGGCGAGGGGAACCAGTCGTCTTTGTCTCGTTTCAGGAGCCGCCGAGCGCCGTTGTCCAGCAGTTCCTCACGCTTCAGTGGAACGTCATCCCCTATCTCGAACGCGGCCAGTTCCACATCGTCGACTGCTTCACCTACCGACTCGACGACCGCGCGCGGATGTTCGACCGGATGGACGAGTGGAACGCTTACCTCTCGGACGTGGCCCGCGAGGCAACGACGACGGTTCGGGATCCGACAGATATCAACGAGATCGGTAACAAGCTCGATAACGCGCTCGAGGGTCGCGAAATGGTCGACGACGGCATCGTCATCGTTGACTCGCTTACCGAGTTGGGGACGCTCGTCCAGCCGGTGCAGGCGTACGACTTCGTGAAGGACGTCCGTGCAGATGTCTGTAAGGGCCGGTTCGTTCCCGTCTTTGCAGGCGCGACAATCGGGGGCGGTGGGGGCGGTGGCGATGTGTTCCCGCATGACCTCACCTACGTGATGGACGGGTTAGTTGAACTCCGGCTTACCGACGAGATCGCCGCCGACACACTAGTTAAACAGGCGCGCATCCGCAAACTCAACGGCGCTCTGGTTATTCCGGAGTGGCACGCCTACGAGTACACCGCCGGCGTCGGGATGGTCACCTTCGACCCCGAAGAAGCGCTCAGCGACGGCAACGGCGAGGTCACGGAGAAGAATAGCAAGAAAATGACTGATCGAGCCGATAATGAAAGTGAGGAGACGGAGCCGACGCGTGACAGACCGGCCGACACACCCGCGACCGACGAGCCGACCGCGGCGGCGGGGTCAGCGGCCGTTGACTCCACTCCGTCACCCTCCGAGGAGTGAGCGCAAGGCTTCGAACGATGCAAGGGGTTATGCGCCCCGGTCGGGTTACTGCGAGCATGCACCACGGACGCACGGCTAGACGGGTGATGCGATGCGCGTCGTAGCGAAGTTCGGCGGGACATCGCTCGGCAACGGCGACCGGGTCAACCGCGCGGCCGACTCGATTGCCGCAGCAGTCGAACAGGGCCATGAAGTCGCCGTTGTGGCCAGCGCGATGGGGTCGACGACCGACTTCCTGCTCGACGCCATCACGTTCGACGCCGACGACGCCGATCGTGCGGAGATCGTTTCGATGGGCGAACGCACTTCGGTTCGCATCCTGAAGGCCGCACTCGCTGCTCGCGACGTCACCGCCGTCTTCCTTGAGCCCGGCAGCGAAGCGTGGCCGGTCGTCACCGACGACCGTGGCGAGGTCGATGTCGCGGAGACGAAACGCCGGGCGGCTGCGTTGGCCGACCGGATGGCCGCAGAGGGGGTCGTCCCGGTCGTGACTGGCTTCCTCGCACAGGACCATGCCGGCAACGTGACGACACTCGGACGCGGCGGGAGCGACACCACCGCCGTAATGTTGGGGAATTACATGGACGCCGACGAGGTCGTCATCGTCACCGACGTTGAGGGCGTAATGACAGGCGACCCCCGCGTCGTCGAGGGAGCGCGGAACGTCGGCGAAATCACGGTCGATGAACTGCGCAACCTCTCGTTCCGGGGCGCGGAGGTGGTCGCGCCTTCGGCGTTGGCGTACAAGGCCGCAGACATGAACGTCCGCGTCGTCCACTATCAGCACGGCGACCTACTGACCGGCGGGACCCACATTGAGGGCCAGTTCGAGAACCTCATCGACCTCCGTGAGGGGGAGCTCGCCTGTCTGACGATTGCTGGCCGAGCCGTGCGCAATCAGCCGGGAATTCTCGCGGAGCTATCGACGCCGCTTGCGGAGGCGGGCATCAACATCGACGCTGTCTCTTCGGGAATGGACTCGATCACCTTCTACATCGACACCGACGAGGCCGAGCGGGCCGAGACCATCCTCCATGACGCCGTTGTCGCTGACGAGACGCTCTCGTCGATCACCGTCGACGAGGACGTGGCCGTCATCCGCGTGACGGGTGGGGAGCTTCCCAACGAGCCTGGCGTCATCTACCGCGTGCTCGCGCCGCTAGCCGAAGAGCGGCTTACCGTCCACGACGTCATCACCTCCGCAACCTCCGTGGCGGTGTTCGTCGACTGGGACGACCGCGAACGGGCCCTCGAAATCGTCCAAGCCGCGGAGCTTTGACATCCTCCCGCGCCTGAACACGCGGGTATTCTCCTTGCGTCTCACAGGCGTCACCTCCCTCGACGGTGGTCAAGAAGGCTACCGACCTTTCCGGAGGCGTGTTCCGATCTCTTCCGGGAGCCCAGCCTCCCGGACTGCCGCGACGACTGCCTCCACGTCGTAGGCGACGCGCCGCTCCTCCACTTCGAGCGTATCGAGATCGACTAGGGCGTACGCCGCGTCCGGATTACCGTCACGTGGCTGGCCAACGCTCCCAGGGTTGACCACTGCACCTTCATCATACCGTTCGTGGTGCTGAACATGGGTGTGGCCCATGACAAGGACCGACTCCTGGTCAAGTAGGTCGGCGGAGAACATCGCTGGGTACGTATAGCGGTCTGGGTCCGCCGGGTGGCCGTGGACGAGCTTGAGACGGCCGCCGAAGGCCGTGCGCCCAGTGGGAAGCTCGGCGAGCCACGCTAACTGATCGTCGGTGAGGTGGTCGCGGGCATGGACGACGCCGGCACCAGCCATCGAATTGAATCCGAAGCCAGTGTCAGTGACTACGGCCCGGTCGTGGTTGCCCATCACAGTCGGCACGCCGCGCTCGCGGAGCGCCTCAACGCAGGCACCAGGCCAGGGGTTATAGCCGACCACGTCGCCGGCACAGGCGATGGCGTCCACGTCCGGCATGTCGTCGAGCACCGCTTCAAGCGCCGGCTCGTTCCCGTGGAGGTCGGAGAGGAGCGCGACGAGCATGTCCGGTGTTGAACGCCCCGGGGTTTAGGGGTTGTCCGTCAAGCTACTCGTTTACGACCACTGTCTCGTAGCCGTCGCCAGCGCGGGCGACGCCGACTGCACAGACGGGGTGCTCGAAGTCAAGTTCATAGGCAGTCCGAGCCGCCTCACGCGCCGTCGTTGCAGCGAACTCGAACGGCTCCGGAGTAGCCCGCTCGTACGTCGCAACGAACGTCGGCTCCGTTACCTTCCGCACTAAGAGTGCGTCTCGACGCACGGTCCCAACGAGCGCAGCGCCGTCGGGGGTCAGAACGCCTGCGACACGGGGCGTGTCGTACTCATCTCTTTCGAAATCGAGCGCATGCAGTGCCGTGACGAGCGCGTCACGGGCAGGATAGCCGAGTTCAACCTTCTCCGCGACTGGATCGACGTGGCTCCCGTTGCCCAGGATAGCATGGCCCGCTACCTCGCGGTAGCAGTTGTACGCGATATATGGGTTGTCCGTTTCCGGGGCGTCGTCAGTTGGGGCAACGACGACCCGCGCATCATGCTTGTCAGCACGGCGGTTCGGGAAAGAGCGGGAGGAGACGCGGTACGCTGCGGTATCCGGCGAGACGATGATGAAGCGGCCGACGTACATACTCGACCTGGCGACGTTCCCTACTTAGCCGTGCCGGTGGGCAATCACTCGTCGATTCGGGAGACAAGTCGCTCGACGTCTAAGACACCGAGCCATGGATCTACCTCGACTGCCGCACGGAACCAGCCGGTTCCCATCGGAGGAGCCCACCCCTCGGCGGCGGCCTCCGATACTGTGGCGAACCGCTCCACGCCGTGGGTCTCGGCTTCTGGCGGCGCGTCAACGACAAGTCCAACGGGGCGTTCGCCCGTACCGCGATCAAGCACAAGCGTCGCGCCTGGGCCTTGATCATCGGTATCGAACAGTGTCCGCGCGTCGACAACGACGACCGTCTCACCGTCTATCGTCGCGGCGCCGACGACCGCGGGGCCTGATCCCGGAATGTCGGTCACCGCGATATCAACCCGGACGGACGCGACGCGACCCGACTCGAACGCATAGGCGCCGCCGCCGACGGTAAACCGGAGCAGTTCGACTCGGGTCGGTGCATCGGTGTCGGGGGCCGCAACGGTGTCGCTCACGATTGGTCGGACCGACCACCACTGGACTCGGTCACTTCGTCGGGTGATCCAACCAGTTCATCGGGCGACACACCGCCGTCTGCCTCAACGTCAGGCGTCGCGGTTCCAGTCGTTGTCGCCTCCGGCTCGCCAGTACCCTCCATCGACGCGAGTTGCTCGCGCAGTTCGCCCGTCTGCTCTGCGAGCCCCTCAGCACTGTTTGACACCTGCTCAAGTGCAGTCGCCTGCGAGCGCGCGGAGGTCGCGACCTGGTCGGCCTGCTCGGTCACCTCGGCGCTGATTTCGGTCGCTTCGCGGATGTCGCCGAGCACCTCCTCGGTCGACTCGGCCTGCTGTTCGGTCGTCCGGCTGATCTGTTGGACACCCGTATCCGTCTGCTCGGCGAAGCGGGCGATCTCGTCGAGGGCTTCCAGCGCCCTCCGGACGGACACCGTCTGCTCGTCGATACGGGCGTTCGTGGTCCGGACCTCCTCGACCGTCCCAGCGGTCCGCTCCTGGATGCGCTCAAGCCGACGCTCGACCTCGGCGGCGGCCTCCTTCGAGCGTTCGGCCAGCGACTTAATTTCGTCTGCGACAGCTGCGAATCCAGCTCCCTGCTCGCCGGCGCGTGTTGCCTCGATGTGTGCGTTCAGCGCCAGCATGTTCGTCTGTTCGGCAATCTCGGAGATGGAGTCAATCAGCTCGTCAACCTGTGCCACTTCGGACTCCAGTCGCTCGATCGCCTCGACGGTCTCGTCGGCCTCGGAGTCGATCTGCTCCATCCCTTCGATTGCGTCCTCCGCGGCGGCGCGTCCTTCGCGGCTCGCTTCCGCGGTCCGCTGGGCGATTTCGGCGACTTCGCCAACGGAGATAGCCATCTCGTTGACCGTCGCCGAGAGGTCGGAGACTTCCTGATAGGCGGTCTCGAGGCTCTCGGTCTGCTCGTCCGTCTCCTCGGCGATGCGCTCAAGCGACTCCTTGACGCGCTGGCTCCCGTCGCTCACTTCCTGGGTCGAGAGAGTGACCTCGCGACTGTAGGCGGCCACCTCGTCGGCGAACCCCTGCAGCTCCGAGACGGTGGACTCCGTGTTCGCCATCAGCGTGTTAAAATCCGCCGCGAGCTGGCCGAAGGCATCGTCGAATTGTTCCTCGGCAACCCGCGCCGAGAGGTCACCGTCAGCTCCGCGGCGCATCACGCTACAGAACTCCTCGATCGTCGCCTCCGTGTTCCGATTCGAGGATGAGGACGCTTTCGCGAGAGCGGCCTCAAGATTACCGACCGGCCCAGCCCCGTCAGCATCGAACGAAGCATCCTCGCCCGCCTGGAGGCGCTCTACGCGGGCTGTCACGTCGTCGATCTGCTCGCCGAGCCGGCCAGCAAGGAAAGCACCCGCGGCGCCGGCGCCGAGCACTCCGAACGTTGCGCCCGCGAGCGCCCCGACCGCAAAGCTCCCGAGGCCGACGAGCGCCACGCCAGCGAGTATACCCCCGACAACGAGGGCAGCGATTCCAACCGTCAGTGCATACCGTTCCGAGTTTCCTGTCATGATTTGTAACCTCCGTTCACGTTCGCGTTCCTGTCCGCAGCCGCCGTGTTCGCCGCGCGCTTCGCCGCGCCGCCCGCCTGGGGCGGTCGAGTCAAGACTGGCGTCATCCCGCTCGTTTGACGACCAGTTCACACTGGTCGTCACCCTCATGCATACACGCCAGCTCCTCGACTGCCAGTGGGTCATTGAGGTATTCTCCGACGCCGGTGACCAGTCCTTTCGCGACCGCACACAGCTCCCGATGGGAGCGATAGTCGACGTGAACGGTCTCACCGTCGCGCGAACAGGATAGCTCCGGCGGCATCATGGCATCGCTGCGCGAACGCAACACGTCGTGGATGAGCCCCTCAACATTCGCAACCACGTCGAGCGCCGAGTCAGTGTCGTGGACGATCGAGTTCCCGTACGTCTCGATGAGCGGCGCTGCCGCGCTGGTTCCATACGCCGTGAGCACCTCGTCGGGGGCCCGGTCGGTCGCAGATGCGTACGCATCAACGAGCGCTGCTAAGTCGTCGTCAGGGTAGCTGTCAACTGCAAGATAGACCTGGTCGTCGAGGCCTGCGTCGGCACGAGCGCGCTCCCACGCTCCCGGGCCATCGTGGGTGACGATGTGGTCTTTCAGCGCTTTGAACATGATACCGTGCATACCAGTCCTCAGTCGTCTGCGGTCGCCGTCTTGCTGCTTCCGTCGGCGGAGCCGCCGGAGACGCGCTCGACGTGGAACCGGCACTGCTCGTCGCCCTCAAGCATACATTGTGGCTCCTCGATCTCGAACTCCTCGTCATAGTAGTTACCGACGCCCTCGACAAGTCCAGGGATCCACTCGCACCATTCGCGGGGTGACTGGTAACCGATAGTGAGCGACTCGTCGCCCGACGCCTCGATCTCGAGGACGGGGGGGGCCATCTGCCCCATCCGGCGTTTGCGCAGCATCGTGTGGATGTTCTCGATCTGACTGATGAGCTCAAGTCCGTCCCACTCCTCGTCGATGTACGTGCTCCCGTAAATGTCGACGATGGGAGGGATGATCCACACCCCCCAATCGTACATGAAGTCGCTCATCGAAGTGTCCGTCACGTCGAGTGCGGCCTCAAGTAGGCCCTCCGTGACCTCTTCCTCATAGTGCCCGACGGCCACGTACATTTCGCCTTCACGCCCCGCCTTCGCCTGGATCGCTTCCCAGGTCTCACGGTCGTGACGCTCAACGATGTAGTCTTTCAGTGTTTTGAGGATGATACCGTGCACGTCAGATCACCTGCGTCACGGCGGGTCGGGGCCGTCCACCTGATTTATGGGAGATTCCAGCCATGTCTTCACAACATCGTTCTGTTAAAAAACATCGACCACTGTTTCGAGCGCCGTGTCGTCGAGTCAGATGTCGCCGTGCTGGTCAGTGAACGCAGAAGGCTCGGCCGCATCCTCGGGAAGCTCCGTCGAGGCGGCTGTTGGCGTTTCGTCGACCCTGGAGATATCGAGTGCATCGAGCGTCGCGGTCAGGTCCGCTGCGGAAGGAATGACGTACACGTCGAAGTCCAAATTAGTGTCGCGGGCGCGCATGTGACTGTCGAAGACGAACGCGAACGACTGTTCCTCCGCGAGCCCGACGACAAGCGGGTCAACCGCGGCCGCGCCGATGTCGTTGGCGTACGCGGGCGTCGAGTGGCTGATGGTGTCGTCGAGTAGGTTCGCCCAGCCGTCGAGCATGCCGCTCGCCATGATGTTCGATAGCTCTTGGACGGCATCGCGCCTGAGCTCTGGCCCCCCTTCGGCCACGTTATTGGTGCCGAGCGCGTCAGCCGCAAGCTGGTCAGCCCCCACCTCGTCGAAGACGAACAGCAGGTACCCGGAAAGCGGCCCATCGAAGCTGAACGCGACACTCACGAGCGGCTCCGTCGGCACGACCGCCGGAATAGCCGCCAGCGAGACGAAGTTGATACGGCGCACGTCTACTTCGACGGGCGTCCCCGTCAGCGTCGTCGCGTCCTGGGCGATGGCGTCGGCGCCGCGTTGGGCCATCTCGTCGAAGCCCGCGAGCTTCGACAGCTCGATGCTCCGCTCGCCGCTCCCGCCGAACATCTCGCCGACCGCACCTGCCTTCGGTAAAAAATAGTGACGGAAGGACACCTCCTCGCCGATGGCCTCAACAGTGCTGTTGAACGCGACGGCAAGCCCGTCCTCAACGGGCGTCGCCTCTGTCTCCTCAAGCACTTCATCGGCCGACGAACCAGCGACGTAAGTCGGAACCGTCGCGTCCACCTCCGTGTCGAGCACGTTGGCCCAGCCGTCAATAAAACCATTATTGATGATTTGGCCCGTCTCGACGACGGCACTCTCGACCAGCGACTCGTCGATGCCGTCGAGATCCTCGGTAACGATATGAACCACACGGAGCGCACTCTCGCGGTCGAACAGGACAACGGCGTCGCCCGTCATCCCACCCGAGAGCGTCGTCCGGATACCGGCGTAGCCGCTCGACTCGTCGAGTTCGTCCCGGAGTTCGGAGCGGCGCCGGAAATCCACGCGGCTCACCCGGACTCGTGTGTCGATACCAGTCAACGCGGTCAGCCGGCTAGCCGCCAGCCCCGCGCCGCGGCGAGCCATTTCATAGAAGGTGCCGAGCGAGTCAAGATCGATCCGCATCTACGCACCACCCGCGAGCGCCGCGGGGTCGAGTACGTTCACTGTCTCGCCGTCACCGACCGTTGCCGCTCCACTCACTGCCGTCGTCGGCCCGAACACCTCGCCATATGGCCTGACGACGACTTCACGGGTGCCGATCACCTCCTCAACGCCTAGCGCAGCGTCGCCGGCTTCGGGGCGGAGCCACAGCAGTTGGGCCGCATCACCGGCGAGGTCGAACGCTTCCGACAGCCGGATGAGCGGATAGGGCCGCTCGACGTCCGCGTCGCCAGCCGGGTCGCTGCCCCACGTGAGATCCGCACGTCGTACTGTCTCACGGCCGTCCTCAACACGTGGCTCGGAAAGCGGGCTTACCTGCTCGACGGCCGACAGCGGCACGGCGAACCGTTGGCCGCCCGCACTGACCAGCATCACCTCGGTCAGCGCGACTGAGACCGGCAGCGTCAGCCGGACTGTCGTCCCATTGCCGGGCGTCGTTTTGACATCCACGTCTCCGTCGACCCGGCGGACCGCACCAGCGACGGCGTCCATCCCAACACCGCGGCCCGCGACCTCGGTCACTTCGTCCGCAGTCGACAGCCCGGACTCGAACAACAGGTCGAGAACAGCGTCCTTGTCAAGCGCTGCCGCGGTGTCGGCATCGACAACGCCCGCTTCGACTGCGCGCTCACGGACCGCGTCGACATCGACGCCAGCGCCGTCGTCGTGCACCTCAACCACGACCTCATCACGGACGCGCTCGGCAGAAACCGTGACAGTCCCGGTTTCCGATTTGCCGGCCGCCTCGCGCTCTGCGGGCGGCTCGATACCGTGAGCTACGGCGTTGCGGACGAGGTGGCCAAGAGGGTCGCTGAGGCGCTCGACGACCGAGCGGTCGAGGCGCACGTCAGTCCCCTCGGTCTCGACGCGCACTTGCTTATCTCTATTGCGAGCGGCGTCGCGCGCCACCGCCGGCAGCCGCTCGACTGCTGACGCGATCGGTGTCAGCCGCACGTCCATCACCGTCCGCTGGTACTCACCAACGAGCAAAGAAAGCTGGGCGAGCGCTTCCACCACCGGATCATCAGACACGTCGCCGACGGCCGCACTCAACCGCATCTCAACCAGCGACAGCTCCTCAGCGAGGTTGAGTAGGCGCTCAGCGTTGTCCGGTGCAACAGTCAGCGGCTCCTGTTCGGTGTCGACGGTCGCTGGCGTCGCGCCGGCGCCGAGCGGCCGGAACCGATCGCCATCAAGCGCGCTGTCCTCAATGGTTAGTGCCGCCGTCCCAGGCATCGACACCTCATCCGGATCGACGTCAAGTAGCTCTTCAACGTCCCCCTCAAACTTGACGAGCGTCTCGTCCATCCGCACGTCCATCGGTGCGTCGCTGTCGGGGAGTTCAACGTCAGAAAGATCATCGAGATCATCGGCCTCCGTCGTATCTGCCGTGCCTGCCTCCGGGTGCGCCACGTCGTCGGCGGGGCCCGTGCTTTCGGTCCCCGGAAGCGTCACGTCATCAAGCGCATTAGCTACCTCAGTCGTCTCCGATGAATCGACCGCCCCAGAATCGGTTGTCTCGGACGGGCTGGACTCCGTGGCCTCTTCATCAGTGCCCGGGAGGGTCACGCCGTCGAACAGCCCATCCTCTGGGTCAATAGTCGGATCGGGCGCAGAGGCTGGCTCCATGGCGTCGTCCGTCGATACCTCGACAGGGTCGTCCTCAGCTGTCGTGGGGGCTGGTTCGGACGCTGGCTCTGTAGCGTCGCTCATCGACGCCGCGACGGACTCGTCGACCGGTTCAGCAAGCCGTTCGATCATGGCATAGAGCTCGTCGTTCGCCGTCGACTCGTCAGGCGCAACCGGTTCTTCCGCCGGCTCTGGGTCGTCGACCTCTGTCACTGCCGGCTCCGGCTCTGGGTCGTCGACCTCTGTCACTGCCGGCTCCGGCTCTGGGTCCATGTCGCCCGCCTTGACGCCGGTCGGCTCAGGGACGGTCGAGGCTGCGTCCGCCGGCTGTGTGGGATCGTGGTCCGTCGACAGTGAGTCGGTAGTCGTTACGCCTTCGGATGCATCCGGCGTTCCCCCCTTGTCTGCGACCGATTCTGGCTCCGTCGCGGCTGGGTCGTCGGGATCCAGCGCGAGTAGCTCCTCGATGGAGACGTCATCATCGTCGTCGAACTCCCCGAAGCTCACGCTCTCGATCTCGGCCTGGAGGTCCTCGGTCGACCCCTCTGGAGTTGTTTCCTCCCGTTTCGCCTGCTCGAAGTACGCGGTGGGGTCGTTCGGCACTGAGGTCGGGTCCGGCTCGCCGTCAGTCGTTGCCGACTCGGTCGGGTCGGCTGTCTCCGCCGGACCTGTCACGTCGCTTGCCTCCGCCTCGCTGGACTCCTCGTCGCCGAGCATCCCCCAACCATCGACCGCCTCATCCGCGGGGTCGTCTGCGTCATCGGCTTCATCGAGGAGCGCGTCGATGTCGTCGAACTCACTCGCGGCGTCGAGCGCCGCAGCTACGTCGTCGTCTACGTCCTGTGGCGAGTCTTCCGTTGTGGAGGTCTGTCGCTGTCTCGCGGCCGTCTCGTCGCGCTGGGCGGTGATGCTATCGGTCAGGGTGGCGGCGACAGTCGCCGGGTTCTCGTCCGCGTCGGCGTCGACGGCCGCCTCAAGCACAGCGATGGCGTCAATGGTCTCGTCGACAAGCGCGGCGTCGGGGTTAAGACGACCGGCCCGGACGGCCTCAAACAGCGTCTCGACAGCGTGGGCGATATCCCCGGCACCAGAGAGGCCAACGCTGCGACACGCTCCCTTCAGCGAGTGGGCGACGCGGAACAGTTCCTCGACATCGGCCTCGCCGCGCTCAAGTTCGATGAGTCCGTTCGTGAGCGCGCGACACTGGGATCGCGCCTCTCGACGAAACCCGTCGTCGGGGGAGCTCATGCGGTCAAGTCGTCAGTGCCCTGTGGCTGGTCCTCGCCCGCGACTCCCTGTAAAGCGTCGAAGAGGTCGTTGTTGTCGAACGGCTTCATGATATAGGCGTCGGCGCCGGCCCGTGCTGCAAGGTCGATCTTCTTGCGTTGCCCGACACTCGTACACATGACTACCTTAGCGTCGGGATCAAGCTGTTTGATCGCAGCGGTTGCTTTCAATCCGTTCGCTTTCCGCATCACGATGTCCATCAATACGACATCGATCTCGTCACTCTCTTCTTTGTACGTCTGCACAGCCCGTGCGCCGTTCTCCGCCTCGCCGATGATTCGATACGTTCCCTGATCTAGCGCGCTCCGGACGCGCTTGCGCATGAAGTCGGAGTCGTCAACGATGAGGATGCCCAGTGACATGGTCGTTGCCTGCAAGATTACCAGTAATTTACTTAAAACGTCGCGCGAGTTCAGCGGATGCGGTCCGCCCTGTCAATTTATGTACGTGTAGCCAAGATTGCGAAGCGAACGATGAGACGCGGACCCGATACCGAGACCGGCCGCACGTGGCCGAGTGAGAGCGGGCGGGCCTCGGGGAGCGGCCGCTTTCCAACTCGGTGGTGGTGAACGTGCGGACCTTTACCGATGCCGACGACCCCGCACGCAACCGGGTACTCGTCACCGTTGCCGACCACGAGTCATCGAGTGACGGCCAGACACTCGTTGCGTACGGGCTTGGCGCCTGCGTCGCCGTTGCGCTCTACGACCCCAGTGCCAGTATCGGCGCGCTCGCTCATGCCATGCTCCCGGAGCGCCCGCCGGACGCCGGCGGCGCGACAGGAACCTTCGTTGACGAGGTGACGGAGACGATGACGCGCGAGCTTATTTCGGAAGGGGCGAGTTACGGCGACCTCCGCGCGGCACTGGTCGGGGGAGCAACCATCTTTGAACTCCCCGGCATCGACACCAAGGTTGGAAGCCGCACCGTCGAGATGGCCCGCGAGCGCCTCTCCGAGCTGGGGATACCTGTCGTCGCCGAGGCGGTCGGCGGGACCGTCGGCAGGACAGCCTCCTTCGACACCGCGACCGGTGTCGTGACCGTCGAAACCGCACGCCACGGAGACCACGAGTTCCCGCTCACCGACTAGTGAGACTGGTCGCTGGACCGCACAGCCGGGGCGCGTGGTGCTGAACGTCTCACCGGACAGACGCCGATGAGCGTATGCGGCCGTCCCCGAGCGGGATGTCTTTGGCCGGGGCGGCCAACACCCAGGTATGCCTGATCTCGGCAAGGTGAGCGGCGAGTTCTTCCGCGAGACTATCCAGCCACGCCTCGGTGCCAACCGCGACGACGTGCGGCTCGGACCGGCCGCTGGCGTCGACTTCGGGGTCCTCGACATTGCCGGGCAGGCGCTCGTGGTCGCGACCGACCCGCTCTCGCTGCCGCCAGCACTCGGGTTTGAGCGCGCCGCTCGCTTTGCACTCGAGATCTGCCTTGCGGACGTGGCCGTCTCGGGCATCGCACCCTCCCACCTGAGTGTGAGCTTCTCGCTTCCCCCGGAGATGACCGACGACGAGTTTGCGGCCGTCTGGACCGCAATAGATGAACGGGCTAGCCAGCTCGACGTTGCGGTCGCGACCGGCCACACAGCCCGGTACACCGGAGTCGAGTTCCCGTGGGTCGGCGCCGCGACCGTCCTCGGTGTCGGCGCCCACGAGGACGTCGTGCGGCCGGACGGCGCCCGCCCGGGCGACGCGCTCGTCGTTACCACCGGCCCGGCCGCCGAGACGGCCGGCCTGTTTGCGACGCTGTTCCCCGATCAGCTCGGACTCGACGCCGCGACCGTCGCGACCGCACGGGCGCGCCTCGACGAGGTCGCGTGCGTCGAGGACGCACTCGCGGCTGCCACCGCCGGTGCCGTTCACGCGATGCACGACGCCACCGAGGGCGGCATCCAAGGCGGACTGGCCGAGATGGCCGAGAGTGCCGGCGTCCGGTTCGACGTTGCCCGCGACGCCATGCCTTACCGCGAGGGCGTACGGGCGGTCTGTGCGGCAATCGGCGTCGACCCCTGGCAGGTCACCTCCTCTGGGACGCTGCTCCTCGCGGTCGCCCCCGCCGACGCCGACGCCGTGGTCGCCGCGCTCGAGGGACGAGGAACCCGGGCTGCTGTCGTCGGGGAGGTGGCGACTGGCGAGGGTGTCTACGCCGGCGGCGAGCGACTCGAACACCCGGGAACCGACCCCTCGTGGGCGAAGTACGAGGAGTTCCGTGACGGAGATTGAAGTATGAGGCAGCAGCAATGTG
>CAYZJQ010000003.1:0-45130 GCA_964478805.1 uncultured Halobacteriales archaeon
GGTTGAGCTCGTCGAGCCCGAACAGGCGCGGCTAAAGATGCTCGAACCGTTCCGCATCGCCGAGGACGACCTTCGCGAGTCGGTCGACATCGACGTGACTATTAACGGTGGCGGGTACGCAGGCCAAGCAGATGCGGCCCGGACGGCCATCGCCCGTGGGCTCGTCCAGCACAGCAACGACGCGGAACTGCGCGACGCCTACATGGCCTTTGACCGGTCGCTGCTGGTCAACGACGTGCGCCAGTCCGAACCGAAGAAGTGGGGCGGCCCCGGCGCACGGGCCCGCTACCAGAAATCCTATCGCTGAGGTGATCCACCAATGATGGTCCCGGTTCGGTGTTTCACGTGTGGGAAGGTCGTCGGCGAGCACTGGGAAGAGTTCAAAACGCGGACCCGCGAGGGCGATGAGAACCCCAAGGCGGTGCTCGACGAACTCGGCATCGAGCGAGCGTGCTGTCGTCGCATGCTCGTCTCCCATAAGGATCTCGTCGATATCGTGGCACCCTATCAATGAGGCGAGACATATGAAGACGGACAACCGCTACGAGAAGGCACGCATCCTCGGGGCCCGCGCCCTACAGGTGAGCTACGGCGCCCCGGTCCTCGTTGATACGAAACAGACCGAGCCAATTCTTATCGCGGCCGAGGAGTACGACGCCGGCGTCCTTCCGTTCACTGTCCGACGCGGGGGCGAGTCGTGACATTGATCACTGAAGTGCGGCTTCGACGCGTGCTCGACTCCCGGGGAAACCCTACGGTTGAAGCGGACGTAAGGACTGAATCAGGCGGATTCGGCCGCGCAGCTGCCCCGTCAGGCGCCTCAACCGGCGAATACGAGGCCGTCGAGTTGCCGCCCGAGGAGGCTATCGCGGCTGCCCGCGAGCAAGCGGTCCCCCGTATCGAAGGGCAGGTGTATGCGGGCGACCAGCGTTCCGTAGATCGAGCGCTGCGCGGCGCCGACGGAACGGCGAACTTCTCCGAGATCGGCGCGAACGCTGCAGTCGCCATCTCGATGGCCGCCGCCAAGGCGGGCGCCGATATGCTGGGCGCGCCGCTGTACCAGCATCTCGGTGGTGCCTTCCGCGGCGATAGCTTCCCCACGCCGCTGGGCAATGTCGTTGGCGGCGGTGAACACGCCGCCGACGCGACCGACATCCAAGAGTTCCTCGCCGCCCCCATCGGTGCCCCGAGCGTCGCGGACGCGGTGTTTGCAAACGCTGCCGTTCACGGCGAAGTCGCGGACCTGCTCGCCGAGCGAGACATCGCCGCAGGGAAAGGCGACGAGGGCGCGTGGGCGCCGTCGGTGACCGACGAGGAGGCCTTCGCCATCGTCGCGGCGGCAATCGAAACCATCGAGGACGAGGTCGGCTTCGAAATCCGCATGGGACTTGACATGGCTGCAGCCGAGCTGTTCGACGGTGACCGGTACGTCTACTCCGATACCGAGCGAACGTCGGACGAGCAGGTCCAGTACGTCGCGGAGCTGGTGGATGACTACGATTTGGCGTACGTCGAGGATCCGCTCGACGAAGACGACTACGCGGGGTTCGCCGAATTAACCGACCGGGCCGGCTCGCGGACGCTGATCTGTGGTGACGACCTGTTCGTCACCAACACCGAGCGACTCCAACAAGGCATCGACAGCGGGGCCGCAAACTCGATCTTGGTGAAGCCGAACCAAATCGGAACGCTGTCGGACGCGTTCGACGCGATTGAACTCGCCCGCGAGCACGGGTATGCTCCCGTGGTCTCGCACCGCAGTGGCGAAACCGAGGACACAACCATTGCACACCTCGCTGTTTCGACCGCAGCCCCGTTCATTAAGACGGGCGCGGTCGGCGGCGAGCGCACTGCCAAGCTGAACGAACTGATCCGAATCGAGGCAAACGCATGAGCGATAATGAAGAGGGTCTCGACACAGCCGAATCGGACGTCGACGAGGAGCCCGCCGGTGCGACCGGTGGGGCGCCCGACGACGACCCTGAGCCGGTTGTTGAGACCGACGACGACGAACAGCCCGCCGCGGTCGCGGAGGCCGAGGCCGAGGAACCGGAAGACGAGCCCGCTATGCTCAACGAGGACGTTATGCCCGACGACGAGGCGGACCTCCTCATCCCCGTCGAAGACTACCTGGCGGCCGGCGTCCATATCGGGACCCAGCAGAAGACGAAGTCGATGGAGCGGTTTATCCACCGCGTCCGTACGGATGGACTCTACGTGCTGGATGTCTCACAGACGGATGATCGGATCCGCACGGCGGCGTCGTTCCTCGCGAACTACAATCCCGAGCAGATCCTGGTTGCCTCGTCGCGCCAGTACGGCCGGTTCCCGGCCGAAAAGTTCGCCGACGCGGTCGGCGCCCGCGCCCGCACGGGTCGGTTCATTCCGGGGACGCTAACGAACCCCGACTACGATGGCTATATCGAGCCGGACGTGGTTGTCGTTACCGACCCTATCGGCGACTCACAGGCGGTGAAGGAGGCCATTACGGTCGGCATCCCCGTCATCGCGATGTGTGACTCCAATAACACGACCTCGAACGTCGATCTCGTCGTCCCGACGAACAACAAGGGGCGGAAGGCGCTGTCGGTCGTCTATTGGCTGTTGGCCAACGAAACGCTCGACCGCCGCGGCGCGGAGCCCGGTTACGCGCTTGAGGACTTCGAGACCGAGCTGTAAGCGCCCGTTTCAGCCCCCTCACTTCTCGACAACCTCACCGTCCAGCGACAGCTCCGACAGGTAATCGTATAGCGTGTCCTCTGGAAGGCAGTCGTGCCAGGCAGCGTCGCAGGCGGGCCGGCCGGTCGCACGCGCCGTGAAGACCACGAACGGCTGCGGGAGTGGGTCACGATCGGTCCAGTCAGTCACGTACCGAACGTGGACCCGTTCGACGCCAGCAAGTACAGGATCGAGCCCGGTTTGGTCGCGAACAGCCGCCTCGGCTGTTTCGACGTACTCTACACCAGGGCGGCGCTCAGCGGCGGGTTCGGCCCAGCCCTCGTCAGTCTCGACGAGGAGGACACGCCCGTCGGGGTCCCGAACCCACGCGCCGGCACCGCCGCAGCCGTCGAAGGCATCGACTCGGTCGCACAGGTGCTCATAGGTCCGTGCGTCTACCTCGTAGCGCTCACGCACTACCTCGACGCGGCCGTACTCCGCCGCGAGCTCCGAAAGCGTCCGGTCGACGTGCCGGTGCGCGTCGAGAACAATCATGTTCGATCTACAGGTCACGGGTGGTTAGCGGTTGTGGCGTCTCGAGCCATGACGCGTCCGGACGGTTGACACGACCCTGCGACCACTGGGTTATGTCCGGCCGGGACGACCGGGGTCAACGTCGATGGCGTCGACCGGACAGACATCGACACACAGCATACAATCGATACACTGCGTCTCGTTTGCAGGGTCGGCCTTACGTTCGGATTCCGGGTGACCGGGCGTGTCCACCCACTCGAATACGTCGACCGGGCAGTCTTCGAGACAGGCGCCATCGGCCAGACAGATATCAAAGTCGACGGCGACGTGCGTTCCGTGGATGCCAAGGGTCTCGGGTTCCTCAACGGGCCCCCACACGTCGTGCCCGTCATGCTCGTTGACGACCTCGCGTGAGTCCTCGAACCCGGGGTCGATTGCCATACGTATGGTTGCCCTCGAGCGAACTTGAAACGTCGGTTCCGCCGGCGCCGCAGTATGGGTCGTTGGGTTTTGTGGTGCAGCTGATTAGGCGTGCGTGTAGTAGCAGACCGTCTCCCGGTCCGTGTGCTGGTCCACGCGGACGAATCCGACGCGCTCGAACTGCAATAGGTCGCCCGGGTCGTAATCGGTGATACCAGGTTCCGCAAAGCATGGTACGTCGCCGTCGGGAGTGCGCAAGCGGACCGAGACCGACCCGTCGACGGGGACCCAGTGGACGACCGGGACGCCCTTCTCGCGGACGATCTCGATCGACTCGTCGGTGTAGACGAGAGTATCGCCCTCACGACCGAACGGGCCGAACCCCTTCAGCCAGACACGCTCTCCCGGTTCGGGAACGTCTTCGGGCTCGAGCAACACTGCATTGTCAACGGGGATCTCCCGGTTGCCGCGGTCCGGGTGATCGGGGTGGAGAGGCGGGCGCGCGACGCCCGGACCGCCGGCGAGCTCGTAGCGGACCCCTTCACGGACGGCAAACGCGCGGTCCGTCTCGTCGTCGACCAGCTCACGGTTGTGCGCGTACACGTTCGACATCGGCAGTTCCACGTCCGACGTGGAGGTGCCAAGTTCAACCATCGCAGCGACAACAGCCTCGCCGCGGATACCACGGCGGCGCAGCGACTTCAGTGTCGGGACGCGCGGGTCGTCCCAGCCGTCGTACGCACCGGCCTCAATCCGCTCTTTGAGCGTCGAGGTAGAGAGTTTCACGTCGTACTCGTCGACATTTACATGACCCCAGTGAATCACCTCAGGGTACTCCCAATCGAAGTAGTCATAGACGAATTGCTGTTTCTTCGCCGAGTCTTGCAGGTCGATGCCGCGAATGATGTGGCTGACGCCGGTAAGGTGGTCGTCGATGCCGGACTGGAAGTCGAGCATTGGCCAACAACGGTAGTCAGCCGCTGTCGTACGGGGGTGTGGGGTATCGACCATCCGGAAGGCGACGAAGTCGCGCAGCGCCGGATTCTTATGCTCGATGTCGGTGCGCACACGTAGCACCATCTCGCCGGAGTCGTACTCTCCGTCGACCATCGTGGCGAACTCCTCGCGCACCGTCGCCACCGACTTGTCCCGGTGGGGGCACGCCGTTCCGTTGTTCTTGAGTTCCGAGAATTCCCCGGCCTCGCACGAGCAGGTGTATGCACCTTCGCGAGCGATGAGCTCGCGGGCGTGTTCGTAGTACGTCTCGACGCGGTCGCTCGCCTTCAATACCACGTCGGGCTCGAAACCGAGATACGCAACGTCCTCAAGAATGGCGTCGTAAGCGTTGAGGTCCGGTCGCTTCACCTCGGGGTCGGTGTCGTCGAACCGGAGGAGAAAGGAGCCATCGTACCGTTCGGCGTAGGTGCCGATGACAGCCGGCATCCGCGCGTGACCAATATGCCAGGGGCCGTTCGGGTTGGGCGCAGCGCGCAGGCGCACCTCGTCGTATGCGTCGGCGTTTGGGAGATCAGGGAGAGCAGTGTCGTCCGCCTCTTGCTCCGCCTCGAGTTCGTCGACCGCTTCGGGATCAAGTTCAGCAAGCCGGTCGCGCTGAGCGCTCGGAGAGAGCTCGTTCACCCGCTCGATAACCGGGGCCACGACGCTGGGAATCTCGTCGCCATGTGGTCGAAAGTCCGGGTTCTTGCCCATCAGTGGACCCATGATGGCGCCCACCTGTGCGTCACTGCTGTGTTTAAGCGCGTTGAACAACGCGGCCCGCTCGGCCTCGCGTTCCACGCGCTGACGAAGGTCGTCATCCATTAGTGGACGATGTGAGGGGACAGGCGAAAAGGCGTCGGGTTTGCCGTGGCGCGAACGGAGCCCCGGGTCGTTGCCCCGAAGCTCCGAGCCACGGCTACTCAACAGGGGCCAGCGTGGCGTCGGGGCCCAGAAGCCGTACGGGCGAGACGCTACGGATTAACCTCCTTTCAAGCCGTTGCGAGAGAGCAGCACAATGAGAGGTCAGTACTCGCGCTCGATCAGGAAGTCGGCGATGTCACACAGCAGCGAGCGGGCCTGGTTGTCTGGAAGGTGGCCGAGACGGGCCTTCCCAGAGGCAACGAGATCCTCTGCAAGGTCACTCGCATACTCGATCGAGCCGCTCTCTCGGAGCCGTGCGACGGCCTTCTCGATTGTGGCCTCGCTGACGGCATCCGGGTCGTCGGTGTCGACCAGCCCGTCTACGTCGACACCTTGGTCACGGGCATGCAACGTGATGACCGTCCGTTTCCCCTCCACGAGATCGGAGCCCCGTTGTTTGCCGAGTGTCTCTGACGGGGTAGTGAGATCAAGCACGTCGTCCTGGATCTGAAACGCACGACCGATATCGAGGCCGTAGCCATGGAGCGCGTCGACGACCTCGTCGTCGGCACCCACCAATACAGCCGGGATAGCCGCGGCCGCAGCGTATAGCACTGCTGTCTTGAGTTCGACCATCTCGAGGTATTCGTCTGTCGTCACGTCGGTCCGGTCCTCGAAGCCCACGTCGAAGGCCTGTCCCTCACAGATTTCCGTGCAGGTCGTCGCGAGTTCGTCGAGCGCGCGCACCTGGCGGTCGGCAGGTGCGTCGGTCTCGAGCATGAACTCGAAGGCCTTCGAGTAGAGCGTATCGCCGGCAAGGATAGCGGTCTCGACGTCATATTCGCGATGAACGGCGGGTACACCACGCCGAAGGTCATCGTCGTCCATGATGTCGTCGTGGATCAGAGTGAACGACTGGATGACTTCAATAGCAACGGCGGCACTCATGACGTCGACTGGTTCGCCGTCGAGGTCCGGGAACGTACGGTACGGCACCGAGAGCGGGGCCGTGTCGGTGAGCGCCTCCGCGACAAGCAGGAGAATGGTTGGACGGAGCCGCTTACCGCCGGCGTCAAGTAAGTAACGCGACGCACGGTACAGCTGCTCTGGCCGCTGGACCGGCAACTGCTCACGGATGGCGTCGTTCACCTCGCCACGGCGGTTCTCAAGTGCGGCGCGGACGCGCTCGCCAGTGGTCATTCGACCAGGGTAATGACGTTGCCGTTGCGCGTGACATGGAGATCACGCCCTAGCGTGTAGCCTTTCCGCCCCGCGAGGTCGACGTACGGGGCGAACCCTTTCATATCCTGGTGGGCTGGCACCACGTGCTGGGGCTCAAGGGCGTCGAGCATCGCGTAGTGGCCTTCCTCACGGAGGTGACCGGAGACGTGGATGTCGTCGTAGATGCGCGCCCCCTGCATCCCAAGGAGCTTTTCCGACTGATATCGCTGGCCCTCGTTCGTTGGCTCGGGAATGACCCGCGCCGAGAAAATGACCTTATCACCTTCATCCAGCTCATAGGGCGTCTCGCCGCGACCCATTCGGGTGAGCATCGCGCGGGGTTCGCCCTGATGGCCCGTCACGACCGGGAGGTAGTTTTCTTTCCCCTCGTCCATGATCCGTTTAAATGTGCGGTCGACGGACTTGCGGTGGCCGTACATCCCCACGTCACCCGGGAAGTCGACGAAGCCGAGTCGTTCCGCAGTCCCGGAGTATTTCTCCATCGACCGGCCCAGGAGGACAGGCTGGCGACCGATGTCGCGCGCGAACTCAACAAGCGAGGAGACACGAGCGATATGGCTCGAGAATGTCGTGGCGACAATGCCGCCGTCGTAGTCCTCAATGGAGGTCATCACGTCCTGCAGGTGGCGCCGCGCCACGGACTCCGAGGGGGTACGGCCTTTTCGGCCCGCATTCGTACAGTCCTCGATGTACGCGAGCACGCCGTTGCCCTCGCGGCCGATTTCGCGGAACCGCTTCATATCGATGGGATCGCCGATTACGGGCGTGTGGTCCATCCGCTTGTCTAGCCCATAGACGACCGCGCCTTCGGGCGTGTGGAGCACTGGGTTAATTGCGTCAATGATGGAGTGGGTGACGTTGACAAACTCCATTTGCACCTGCCCGGAGTCACCGATCTGCATCTGCTCGCCGGCATCCATTTTCACGAGGTCGTTGTTGACCCCAAACTTCTGTTCACCCTCGATCTGTTGTTTGACGAGTTCGATCGTAAACGGCGTCGCGACGATGGGCGCATCATAGCGATGGGCGAGCTTCGGGAGCGCGCCGATGTGGTCGAGGTGGCCGTGCGTTGGCACGATCGCCTGCACGTCTCCCTCGATATCGCTCATGACACGGTCATCCGGAATGGCTCCCATATCGATGAGGTCCAAGCTGTGCATCCGTTCGGTCTCGACGTTGTCGTGGATGAGGACCTTCGACAGGTTCAGCCCCATGTCGAAGATGACGACGTCGTCGCCAGCGCGGACGGCAGTCATCTGCCGGCCGACTTCCTCGTAACCACCGATAGTTGCGATTTCGATTTCCATTATTGAGTCTGCCGAGGAAAGTCGCCCCGCCGCGGGAGGACCGGCGATACGCGCGACTGGCGCCCGAAGGCGTCGTCGCGGGGGCAACCGTCGGAGTCCACGAGGCTCGAGAGCCAGGCAGCCCGTCTCCGGTCGCCACAGCCGGTCGCCCGCTCGTTCTCGGGGCGACCGCGTCTCGGTTACTTGACCGTTTCGGCCCCAAGTTTAAAAGTTACGTGGGTCCCCCGCAGTTCACGGCTATCCGAAAAGTCCAATCGCGAGCAATGCTACCCCGGCAGCGGCGAGGAGCCCGCCACCAACGAGATACACGGGCGCGGTCGACCGGCTCGCAACGAGTTCGTCCTCGGGCCGATTCGAGACAATGAACCGCTGGGCATCAGAATAGCCGTCAGCTGCGGTCGCGACAACCTCAAAGTCGTTCGCGCCGAACTCCGTCGCGCCGACCCGGGTGGCGGTCCCAAGCACGTAGACCTCTTCCCCAGGCCGGATAGTCCGTTGCCAGTACTTCCGGTCGCCGACCTGCTGACCCCAGTCGAGCGCCGAGAACAGCGCTCCACGCGGACCACCGGGTGTCGAGTCGAGATCGAGGAACGCGCGGATGGGATCGGGGAGCGGATCGTCGACGCCGACCTCCCGCATCCACGTCGAGTTCGGGTCGAACTCGAGCATCGCTTCGCTCGGCCGGACGAGAACGCGGTCAGTCCCGTCGTCGAGGTAGAACTCGGTCGCGTACGTCCCCGAGCCCTCTGTGCGCCACGAGGAGGTGTCGCCCGACTCCTCCCACTCTTCGATCTCCCACCACGCCGCAACGACTTCGTCGTCTGTGAACGGCGCTGGGAGCAGCCCCGATGCAGTCGGCTCAGCGCGACCGATGAGTTCGACCGGGCCGGGCGTCACCCGGAGCGCATCGGTCGTCTCGGTCGTCTCCATCAGCGTCCGCTCGGCGCGCATCCGTCGACCGCGGACCACGCCGTACCCACCGCCGAGCAGACAGAGGACGCCAGCGACGAGGACCACGGGACTCACCACAGCGGATCGACTCCGGGGGCCATGGCCACGTCTGAACCGGCGGTGAGTATCAATCCACCGTCCGCGCGACCCGAACGTGCCCGGTCAGCCGATTCTCGTGCCCGGCGACCCGCCGGCGAGGAACGGGCCGACGCCATCCGCATCGAAAACATGTGCTGGGACGTCGAGCGCGAGGAGCTCGCGGACCTTCGCGGCCATCCCGCCGGTCACGTCGGTTGCGGCGCTTTCGCCCAGAACGTCAGCGACGTCCCCAAAGGCGTCGATCCGATCGAGGACTGCTCCCTGGGCGTCAAGCACCCCCGGCACCGCGGAACAGAGCCCTACACGGGTCGCTTCGAGTGATTCGGCCAGCGAGACCACTAGTTCGTCGCCCGAGATGATGGTCACCCCCTGACCGGCATGGGCGAGAACGTCACCGTGGAGGACGGGGAGGAACCCCTCGCTGAGCATTGTCGAGACGGCGCCGACCGGCAGGGTGAGATTTGCCTGCTCGTCGCGGGCGCCGACGGAAAACGGGTGGATCGGAACGGCCGGGGCACCGGCCTCGGCGAGTGCACCGACGACAGCGTCGTTGAGTCGCTTCATAGCCCCGTGGATGTCACGCGCCGCCTCGGCGTCGTGCGAGCCGTCTGTCGTCGAGACGGCGTGTTCGCTCGCGTGGTGGTGGCCGAAGCTCCCGCCACCGTGGACGACGACGAGTTCGCCGTCGTGGCTCGCAACCGTCGCTGCGAGTGCGTTGAGCCGCTCAGTCGCGACTGTCTCCGGTTCGGCCTTCTCCGTGACGACGCTCCCACCGAGCTTCAACACCACAAGTTCACTCACGCCGGACGCCCTCCCCGTCGAGTTCGGCGCGGAACGCCATCTCACAGCCCTGTGTATACTCCAGAGCAGTCAGCGTCTTGGTCGTCTCGTCAAGCGCGACGATACAGCCGCCACCACCCGCACCCGTCAGTTTCGCACCGCGAGCGCCGGCGTCGCGGGCCGCCCATACCATCGCATCAAGTGAGCGCGCCGAGACACCTAACGCCGCCAGCAAGCCGTGGTTGATATCCATCAGTTCGCCAAGGGTGTCGAAGTCTGATTCGGTGAGCGCGCGCTCGCCGCGGCGAACGAGGTCGCCGACCGTCCCGACGGTGTCGGCGGCGAAGCCGTAGCGGTCGCACCGCTCACGCACGCCCGCAACGAGTTCGCCCGTGTTGCCCGCGCCGCCATCGTAGCCGACGACAAGAGGGAGTTCTGGCGCGTCCTCAAGCTGCTCACAGTCGTCTCCCTCGACTCTGACCGCACCACCCATGGTTGAACAGAACGTATCAGCACGCGATGCTTGGCCCTCCTGCACCTCGTGTTCCACCCGGTAGGCACGGTCTGCGAGTTCCTCACGGGAGAGTTCCACGCCAAGTTCACGAGTGGCGGCGTCGATCCCGGCGACAACGACCGCCGCGGAAGACCCGAGTCCCGCGCCAAGCGGGATATCCGACTCGATGGTGACGGTGAAGCCGGCGTCGGGCGCCCCCGCTGCGTCGCGGGCCTGCTCGACTGCACCGTCGACGTAGCCGGTCGCCGCCTCCACGAGGTCGCCTGGTACGTCCACGTCAGCGTCCTCGGGATCGTCGCCGTAGGTGACACTAAACCCGTCGAGTGAGAGATCGGAGGCCTCCACGCGGACCCGTCCATCGTCACGTTTCTCGACGGTTACCCGCGCGCGCCGCGCAACCGCACACGGTACCGCCGGCTCGCCGTACACCACGGCGTGCTCCCCGAAGAGGTACACCTTCCCCGGGGCGCTCGATGTCGTCATGCTCGCTCCTGCTCACCGGTCGCGGTTAAGCCTATCCGAACCACAGACCGGGCGGGCCGTCGCGTGACGGACCACCGGATCAGACGAACACGAACCAGCCGACGGCAACGAGAACGGCCAGCGTCGCAAGCAGCTGAACCAGGACGGACCCGAGCGCGCCGACCGTCGTCGCGACGGCCGCCCGCCCCGCTCGCTCCAAATCACCGTGACGGTTGAATTCGAGCGCCAGGACGGTGCCGGCGATCCCAACAACGACCCCCACTGGGCCAAGGACAAACAGAAGCGCGACCCCAACAACCCCGGCGAGCAGGCTAGTGCGGGTCTCTGCGCCACCAACCTTCGCCGCGAGCGGCCCGGCCAGTAGATCGGCCGCCAACGCGATCAGGCAGGTGGCCGCGAGCACTGCGAGCACGAGGGGCCCGGGGTCGCCCGTCGCCCACCAGTAGACCCCGAGGCCAGCGAGGGATGCAAGAGCCCCGGGGACACCGGGGACGATGCTCCCAATAACGCCGACTACACACAGCGCCACCGCAGCTAAAGCCAGCGTATCGAGCCCCGCGACAACCGCGAAGGTCATTGGTATCGGGCCGCCTCTCGTGCGGCCGCGGTGCCGCCGTACTCGTCTATTAATGGTCGCACAGCAGCGACGAACGTCTTGATGCACTGGCGTTTGGAGACGTAGTCGAACTCCTCGGTGACCTCTGCCCACGAGCGCGCCTGAAGGGCCCGCCGAACGAGCAGGTGGGCCGTTTCGTTCGTGACCACCTCCTCTGCGACGCCCTTCACGACGAGGCGGCGGAACGGCCGGGGGGCGGCATCAAAGTAGCCGTTGCCGTACGCCGCCGCCGCGACTGCTCGCCACTCGCGGTCCGTCAAGTCAAGGGTGAACGACCCCTCGGTCGCCCGGAGCACGCCAGCGACGACAGCAGGGTCACAATCGTTGAGACCGTCAGCGAGCACGGCCGGCAGTTGTCGGCGGAGCCATGTCTCGGTACGATTGACCAATGCCGTCCCCGCAGTCGTGATGGGACGTGCGAGTAGTGCTGAATACTCTCCGGAGGCGTCGTTCCGCGTCGTCGCGAGATGGAGGCTCCGGTAGCCGGCCCGTTGCCAGAAGCGAAGCAGCTCCGGTGTCGCGCCGAAACTGACGCCGAGGTAGTCGAACGGACCGCCAGCACGCTCGTGGCGCGCGACCAAAGGGTCTGGACCCCGGCCTCCCTGCCAGGTCACGGAGCGCGCCTCAGCCCCGAACTCCTGGGTGATACTGGCGAGCAGACGCGATCCAAGCCCGCGGGACCGGACAGCCTCGTGGACAGCAATACGAACAACGCGGAGGCCACGCGGCGCGCCGGCGTCGGGGTCGCGCAGCTGCGCAGTGAGCACGTCCGGTAACATGTTGCCACGGACCCGCCCGCCCTCGTACATCGACGTCCTGAGGTCGGGGTCGAGGTCCCCTTCCCACGCCAGCAGCGCGACGGCGACAACGTGGCTGTCGTGCGTTAGCGCCCGGAGCGTGAGGTTTGGTGCGTCGAGCATCCGTGCGAGGTCGTCGGGCTCGGTTCGGTAGTGCGCCGAAACGAGCGAGCCAAACGTCGTCCGAAGTAGGTGTTCGTCGGCAACGAGCGTCTCTGGGTGGATGGCGACGTACTCCGTCGAGTCAGGCGTGGCACCGACGACAAGCGGCTCAACGGGAGGTGCAGCGTCGAACAGCAGCGCTCGGAACGCCCAGGTCTCGACGGGGTCGCCGGCCGCGTACCGGATCGGTTCCGTCATCGAACACTCACGAACCGTGCGCCCGGAGGTGGCGAGCCAGTCGCGGAATCGCACGTCGAACCCTCTGCCTGAACCCTCGTAACCGTGGACAGTCGTGGCGAACGCGACCGGTCGATCCCCCGCAGTCACCCGTTTGAGCACCCGGACCGGGAGCGCAGCCGCCTCATCGACGATGACGACATCCGCGTTGACCGCGTCGACAGCAGAGGGTCGGGCGAACCGCACGCGCCCGCCGCCGCTCGCGACTAGCGGTCGGTCCTTCCCACCCGTTTCCGCGAGTTCCCCGAGGTCGGCGAGGAGCGTGGCTGCACGGTCGAACACCTCTGCTGCGTTCCTGTACGCTGGCGCGGTGACGAGCACGTCCCGCCGGTCAGCGGCAAGCGCGCCCGCCGCGAGGCCCGCAGCCGCTGACTTACCGCGACCGCGGTCGGCCTCGATGACGACGGCCGTACCCGCCTCTCGGAGCGCCTCAAGCGCGCGCACCGCCGAGATCTGATCAGCGGTGCGACACGCCTCGTAGGTCGCCTGTGGGAACGCGACATCCTCAGGCAAATCAGGCGTGTCGGGCATCAGTCGCGGCGCGGGGTGGGTCAATCCGTCGTCTGTCCACGCACTGGCGCCGGCGTCGAAGATCGCGATACCGCGGTGGGCACGGAGTGTGTCGATGAGTCGGCGACGGAAGCGACGCCCGACCACGTCGCCCCCGAACGGCGGCACCGCGAGCCGCTCGTCGAAGCCGTCAGCGCCATCGAGCCACCCGTCGAGCGGGGGGGTAAGCAGTACCAGAATCCCGCCGCCGTCGACGGCGCCGACGGCCCGCCCGAGCGCGTTCGGTCGCGTCGTGTCGTGACAGTCAACGACTACGGCCTGACGGGTGCGACCGAGCAGTTTACGCGACTGCGCCGGAGACATATGTTCAGCAGGGCCGACATCCCCCTCCGTGAGACAGGTCGTCGCTGTGCCAGGGACGTCGGCGGCGTCAAGTACGCTCCTGGCCGCCGCGTAACACCGCTCGCGCTCGCCGTGGACCACGACGGCACGCCGCTCGTTCGTCCGCGCCGCCTCGGCGGCGAGGTTCCGGACGACTGCCTCGTCCATACGGTCCGGAGCAGAGCGGACGGAAAGCCGCTTTCGGTCGTGGGGAAGGGCCAAGTTCCACCCCCGGAAGGTGAAGCGTATGGAGACACGACAGTGGAGTCTGGCCTCGCGACCGACCGGCGAGCCGACGGCTGAGAACTTCGAACTGCAGACGATCGAACTCGACGAGCCGGAGCCGCGTGAGGTGTTGGTCCGGACGCTCTACCAGTCCGTCGACCCGTACATGCGTGGGCGGATGCGCGACGCCGAGAGCTACGCCGACCCCTGGGCCGTTGGGGAGCCGATGCGCGCCGGCGTCGTTGCGGAGGTCGTCAACAGCGCGCACCCGCGGTTCGAACGCGGGGATGTGGTTCAGGGCGAGTCGCTCTACTGGGCCGAACATGCCGTCGTCGATGGCGACGATCTCCGCCGGGTCGACCCGTCGCTCGCGCCGGTATCGACGGCACTTGGCGTGCTCGGGATGCCCGGCGTCACTGCCTACTACGGATTGCTCGACGTCGGTGAGCCGCGTCCCGGCGACACTGTCGTCGTGAGCGCCGCCGCCGGGGCTGTGGGCAGCGTTGTCGGGCAGATAGCACAGGTGGCGGGGTGTGAGGTCGTCGGTATCGCGGGGTCGGACGAAAAGCTCGCGTGGCTCACCGACGACTTGGGCTTCGACGCGGCGATCAACTACGAAACCGAAGCGGTCGGTGAACGGCTCCGAGAGGAGACCGACGGCGTCGATGTCTACTACGACAACGTCGGCGGCCCGGTCACGGATGCCGTCTGGCCGATATTGAACGTCCGGTGTCGTGTCGTCGTCTGCGGACAGATTGATCAGTACAATGCGACGGAGGTCCCCACCGGCCCCCGAAAGCTCGCTCAGCTCATTCAGACCCGTGGCCGGGTCGAAGGGGTGTTGGTCCGCGACTACGACGCCGACCAGTGGCGGACAGCGATCGAGCGGCTGGCCCGTTGGATCGCGGCCGGCGACATCGAGTACCGTGAGCACGTGGTCGAGGGCCTCGAGAACGCCCCCGAGGCGTTTCTCGGGCTGTTCGAGGGCGTCAACATCGGCAAACAGCTGGTGAAGGTCGCGGAGCCGGCGCACACGGACCTATCATAACGGCCAGAAAACACTTCGCGGCTACAGCCGCGCTCACCGTATGGGACGCGACTCGACCTCGTCCTTCGACTCTCTCACTGGCATGGATGGCGGAAAGGCAACGCTCGGCGTGTTGTGCATTGCCGGGCTCAACGTGCTCGGTGCCGTGCTTGCCCTCCCTCTCTTGCGTCGACTGTGGGTGGCCGGCGACGTGGTCGCGATTGGGCTCTCGGTAGTTCTCTCCGCCGTTCTCCTTGTCGGACTGGTGTTGACCTACGGGTTAGTAACGATGCGCCACTGGGGATGGATCGGAACCATTGTGTTCAACGTCGTTGGGGGTTTTGTAAATCTCGTGACAGCCAATCTCGGGAGTCTTGTTGTGAGCGCAGTCATCGTCGCCTATCTGGTCCACATTGAGGAACGGTACGAACCGGCCAGAGCGGGCGTGTGACACCGCGACACTCGCGACTCCGTTCGGACACCCTTTTATGCCCACGTTCAGTACCAAACGCTACAGCCGACACGCGGTTGTGATACCTCTAGCCAAGGATTAACGCGGTGCGGGCATCTGCGCCGTAGACCCACTCGGGTCGAGGCGGGGGGGTGCGAGCCGGCGTGTCGGAGGTGACCACACACATGCCAGTTTACGTAGACTACGACGTCCCGGCCGACCTTGAGGACGACGCCCTCGAAGCGCTCGAGGTCGCACGGGACACCGGCGCGGTAAAGAAGGGAACGAACGAGACGACCAAAGCCGTCGAGCGGGGCAACGCGCTGCTCGTCTTCGTCGCAGAAGACGTGACGCCGGAGGAGGTCGTGATGCACCTCCCGGAGCTCGCCGACGAGAAGGACGTGCCGTACGTCTTCGTCGAGACGCAGGACGACATCGGCCACGCCGCCGGCCTCTCGGTCGGCTCTGCTGCTGCGGCCATCACGGACGCAGGCGAGGCCGTCACGGATGTCGAAGACATCACCTCGAAGATCGAGGAGCTCCAATAAACCGATGTCCGCAGAAGAGGACGCGAACGACGCTACGCCCGCCGAGGTCATCGAGATCGTCGGGAAGACCGGGATGCACGGCGAGGCAATGCAGGTGAAGTGCCGCATCCAGGAGGGCGAGAACCAAGGCCGCATCATCACACGGAACTGTCTCGGCCCCGTCCGTGTCGGCGACGTGATCCAACTGCGCGAGACCGCCCGCGAGGCGGACGCCATCGGTGGTCAGTAATGCCCCGAACACGCGAATGTGACTTCTGCGGCGCGGACATCGAGCCCGGGACGGGCACGATGCTCGTGCTGAACGACGGCACTACACACCACTTCTGCTCATCGAAGTGTGAGAAGAACACCGGAATCGGCCGTGAGGCGCGCAATCTCGAGTGGACCGACGCGGGACGACGACAGAGTGGTCGGCGTCAGCCGGAGCCCGAGCCGGTTGAGGAGACCCAGGAGATCAAAGAGGCGGACGACGTCGATGCCGAGGCTGAGGACGCTGACACCGAAGAAGACGACCTCGAGACGGACGCAGCCAACTCGGACGACGAGACTGAGGAGGGCGACGAAGAATGAGTCACCACGACGAACGGACGTTCGTGATGGTCAAGCCTGACGGCGTCCAGCGTGGCCTCATCGGCGACATCGTCTCCCGCTTCGAGGACCGCGGCTTGAAACTCGTCGGCGCGAAGTTCATGCGGATCGACGAGGATCTCGCGCATGAGCATTACGGCGAACACGAGGGCAAGCCCTTTTTCGAAGGACTCGTCGATTTCATTACCTCCGGGCCGGTGTTCGCGATGGTCTGGGAAGGGGCCGACTCGACTCGCCAGGTCCGGAAGATGATGGGCGAGACCGACCCTGCCGACTCCGCGCCAGGGACCATCCGGGGCGACTATGGGCTTGACCTCGGCCACAACGTCATCCATGGCTCCGATCATGAGGACGAGGGCGCAAACGAACGCGAAATCGATCTGTTCTTCGACGAGGACGAACTCGTTGACTACGACCTCGACGCAACCGCGTGGGTTTACGAAGACGAGACCCGCTGAAACGCGACCGTACGGCCCCCGGTTCCGACCTTTGATCGTTCGACATCGAGCGACGGCGTTGAGTGGCCCACACGGCCATGACTCGGCAATGTACACGACGCCCCGAACCGACGAGTATTGAATCGCGCCGAGGGGTATGAGCCGCAGCCGTCCGAACGAAGAAGGGCGCGTGGCGTACATTGAAGTCAGTCGGGGGTGTGAGCAGAATCGTATGTTAGACATCCTGTTCAGTCCCGACAGGTTCTTTCGCGAGCGCGCGACGAACCCGGGACTGATTGGTCCCCTCCTTGTCGTGTCGCTCGTCGCCGCCCTCGGAGCGGCGGCCGCGTATCCAGCCGCGCAGACCATCGCCGAGTCGCTTCCACCCGAGGCCCAGGGGTTCGGCACCGTCACCGTCGCTTTCACTATGATTGGCGCGCTAGTCGGCCCGTTCGTGGTGTGGGCGCTGTTCGCCGGCGTCTTCCATGGACTTTCCGGACTGCTGTTCGATGGTGAGGGATCGTTTCGAACCACGCTCACCCTCACTGGCTGGGGGTTTGTCCCCGCCCTCGTGACGGCAGTGATCGGTGTCGTCGTCGCCTTTCTGGTATGGCCCTCCGTCACGCTTGATTTCTCCGATCCCGCCCGTGCGCAGCAGGCAGCCCAACGGATCCGAGACCGACCGGAGTTCCTAGTCGCGAGCGTCGTCGGACTCGTTGTGCTGGTGTGGCGCGGGTTATTGTGGACGTTCGCAATGCAGTACGGTCGGAACCTCTCCTTCCGTGAAGCGCTGATCACTGTCGGTATCCCCGTCGTGGCGCTGTTGTTGTGGCGGGTGAACGGCATCGTCGGGGTGGTCTGATGGGCGCACGACTCGTCGCCGTCGCAGTCGCGCTCATCTTCGTGTCTGCACTCGCGCCCGTCGGGACAGGGGCGGCAGCCCAGCAGGCGAAACCGACTATCACTGGCGTCGAAATCTCGCCGGCACCCGCCGTCGTCGGCGAATCAGTCACCATTGCCCCGACGATTCGCAACGATGCGACGGCAACGGAAGACTTCGAGATCGCCGCCGTCGCGCTGCGTACGGCGACGGGAGAGCGCCTGCGCGAGTACACCCGCGTGAGGGGGGTTGGGACGGTTTCGCCGGGCGGAAGCGTCCGGGTGCCGTTCGAGTTATCATTCTCCGAGCCCGGAACGAAGCGGTTCCGCGTCGTCGTGTTCGGCCAAAGCAGCGGTGGAACCGAGACCCGTCTTGAGTACCCTGTGACGGTTGAGGTGCGCGGCGACCACCCCGATGTGCGTGTCGACGTCGACCAGACACTCACTGCCGGGGTGACGGAGCGCGTGAATGTCACCGTCTCGAACGGGTTCGAGCGTGAACTGCGCGGTGTCAGCGTCGAGTTCGACAGCGCCGACCTCGCGACGTCGCCGTCGGAGGCCGGAACGCCCCGCATTGCGGCCGGCGCGGAGCGGACCTTCGACTTCACGATGCGTGCGAGTGGCCCACGATCCGATGTCATCGAGATCACCGTTCGATACCGGACGACGACGGGGTTGGCCAGGGAGGTCACCGTTGTCCGTACCTTTGAGTTCGAACCGCTCCGCGAGGACGTGACGCTTGATGCGGCCGTCCCACCGCGGGGCGAAACCACCGTTCCGGTGACGATCGGGAACTTCGGCAACGCGCCGCTCGAGAACGTCGTGCTCCGCGCGGACGCGACGAACGGGACCGTCGCACCCGTAGCCGTCGGAACCGTTCGCGTCGGAACGACCCGAGAGGTGCAACTGCAGGTGGACGGCGTGGATTCGCGTGCCGACGTCGAAGTCACCGCCAGTTACGAACTCGGCGGCGAGACGCGTCAGCGGTCTGTTAGTGCGCGCGTCGTGTCCGGGGCCGTCCCTGGCGAGATCGAGTTGACCGGGCTTGACGTGGAACGCGAGGGAGGCCGGCTCCACGTCATCGGTAGCGCCTCGAACGTCGGGTTGGAGCGGGTGGACAGCGTCGTCGTCAGGGTTGCTAGCGCACCGGGCGTCGAGCCCGCGCCGCCGAGCCGCGAGTACTTCGTCGGGACCGTTCCGGCGAGTGACTTCGTCTCCTTCGATGTGTACGCGACTGTTGAGGGCGACGTCTCGGAGATCCCGCTCGTTGTCACCTATCTCGCGGACGGGGAGCGACGGACCCTGCGGACGAGCGTTCCGTACGACGCGCCAGCACGGGCGACACCGTCGAATGGCGGGAGCGGTGGCTCTGGTCTGGTCGTGTTCGCGGTCGGCGGGCTTGTCGCGCTCGCGGTCGTCGCACTCGTCGTGGTGGGGTGGCGGCGCCGTGGCGAGTGAGCCAGCCGGCGGGCACGGCGGCGATGCCGTCGTCGATGCCCGTGACCTCGTGAAGCGGTACGAGAGCGGCGACGGCTATCTTGAGGCGCTGAAGGGAGTCGACGTCGCTGTCAAGCGCGGCGAGTTCGTTGCGATCATGGGGCCGTCGGGCAGCGGCAAATCCACGCTGTTGAACACCCTCGGCCTGCTCGACGAGCCGACCGAGGGGTCGGTGTTCATCGATGGCGAAGACACGGCGACGTTCTCGGACGCCGAGCGGACTACAGCCCGCAAGCGGACCATCGGCTTCGTGTTCCAGAACTTCTACCTCATACCGTCGCTGACGGCCGTGGAAAACGTTGAAGTGCCGGCACTGCTGGACCGCGAGCCGACGACGCGCGCTCGGGCCGCCGATCTCCTCGAACGGGTCGGATTGGCCGATCGACTCGATCACCGGCCTGGCGAGCTCTCCGGCGGGCAGAAACAGCGCGTCGCCATCGCCCGCGCGCTCGTCAACCAGCCGCGGCTCCTCCTGGCCGATGAGCCAACGGGAAACCTCGACCGCGAGACTGGCCGGCAGGTGCTCGACGAGTTCGCCCGCATTACCGAGGAGGGCGTCGCGGTCGTGGCCGTCACCCACGACCCACAGGTGCCGGACTACACAGACCGCACAATTGAGATCGTCGACGGCGTGCTCCAACGATGAGCCGCCTCGACGATCTCTACCGACGGTTCCCGACGGTGCTCATCGCGCGACGCAACCTCACGCGGACGAAGGCGCGCACCGCACTCGCTGTGCTTGGCATCGTCATCGGCGTCGTTGCCATCGCGTCGCTCGGTGTCTTCGGCTCCGTCCTCCAGACAGCCGCTGTGGGAAGTCTGGGCGACATCGGTAATCAGGTCGTCGTGTCGCCGAACGCCGAGGCCGGCGTCGAACAGCTGACCGACCGGGACGTCCGTGCCATCCGACGGGCGAGCGGCGACGCGGCCGTCGTCCCGGTTCGACAGGACCGCGCCCGCGTCACCTACGCCGGCACGACAACGGTGACGACCGCCTACGGCATCGAGAACCCCGGCGACACCTTCGCTGCGGAGTCGGGCCGCATCCCCGACCCGATGCGCGGTGGCGCGCTCGTCGGCGCGACGCTCGCCGACAACCTCGACGTACGCGTCGGCAACAGCATCAGCGTTGACAACCGATCGTACCGAGTGCGTGCGGTGCTCGAGCCGCAAGGCGGCATCTCCCCGCTGAATGTCGGCGGTGGGGTCGTCGTCCCTGTCGAGTCCGTCAACGAGACCGGATTCCAGCAAGTCGTCGTCCAGACAGAGACCGGCGACGAGGCGAACGCCACTGCCGTCGAGATACGTGAGGCGCTCAACGACCGCGAGGAGCGGGTTTCCATCTTCGAGTTCTCCGAAATCACCGAGCAGATCGGCTCGTTCTTCGACACGCTGTCGCTGTTCCTCATCGCCATCGGTTCTATCTCGCTCGTCGTAGCGGGCGTCGCCATCCTCAACGTGATGCTGATGTCGACAATCGAGCGGCGCGAGGAGATCGGCGTCCTGCGTGCGGTCGGCTACCAGCGCGGCGACGTACTGAAGATCCTGCTCGCGGAGGCCTCGCTACTTGGCGTCATCGGCGGCCTCGTTGGCGTCGGAGTGAGCGTCGTCGCCGGGCTCGCCATCGCGCAGGTTGCGGTCGGGGACCCGTCGGTCGCGCTCGAACCTAGCGCCGCCGTCTACTACCTCGCTGCGTTCGCGTTCGGTGTCGTTACCAGCGCGCTCTCCGGGCTGTACCCGGCGTGGAAGGCCGCCCGTGAGCGACCGGTGGATGCACTCCGGAAGTAGCTCTGTCCAGGGGATTTGACGCTCGATACCCAGTTTTCTCAATGGCCAGGTTCTGCGTTCTCGATCCAGGCGAGGTGTCGAGCGAGCGATTGTAGACCTGTGAGACGACCGTTCGCAAATTGATGGAGTCACTCGGCTGGACGGAGCTCTGGGCGGACCAGGTGCTTGTCGAGCCCGCTAATGTGACGACTTCGCACACCTGCGACGGTGACCAAGGAGTGTTCGTCGCCTTGACCGATGGGCAGGTCGGTATCGAAGGTGAAATCTACGAGGTTCCCGCAGGCGAGCTTGTCCGTGTTCATAAACATACGACGCGGAACCTGCTGAACCGCACAGAGGAGCGTCACGTCTGGATCGTGTTCGGCACGCCGCCGGTGGGAACCGATGACGACTCCGGCGCCGACGTTGTCCGGGATGAGTAACGATTACCTGCCGTCGACAACCGGATCGTGCCTCGCGTGTCGGCTGCGTGCCTCTCTGCTCGCAGACGCATACCGCACGCTTGCATTGTCGGCGGACCAACGGTCTGTGCTACTTCCACTCGTTCGTTTCGGGATACTCACTCTGTTCATCTCTGAGGCTCGCGTGTCGCTCACTCCGTTCGCCCCCGCTCGTTCCCATGCGTCTCAAACCAGTCGAGTAGCTCCTCCAGCCGGTGGATCGCCCGCTCCGGGTCGCCGACGTTGTGGTGTTCGTCCTGATAGACGACGAGCTTCGCTGGGACGCCCTGCTTCTTCACGCTGAGGTAGAGCTGCTCGGCCTGGGTCGGGGGGCAGCGCCAGTCCTGCTCGCCGGCGGTGATGAGCATCGGCGTGTCAACCTCGTCGACACGGGTAATGGACGAGATGTCTCGATAGGTGTCGGGGTGTTCCCACGGAAGGCCGAACTCGTCCTCGTGCCAGAGGTGGTTGTCGTCGGTGCCGAAGTTCGAATAGAAGTCGTAGATACCATGCTCCGGTGCGATTGCAGCAAAGGGATTCTCCCGAACAGCGACGTGAGCGCTGGTGATGCCACCATAGGAGAAGCCGGTGCAGAACAGCCGATCGGGGTCGGCCCACCCCTCGTCGACGAGGCGTTCGACCCCCGAGATCACATCGTCGGCCTCAAGATCGCCGCGAGTTCCCCGAAGCTTCTCGGCGAAGTCACCGCCGTAGGAGGTGCTCCCTCGGTAGTTCACACAGAGGACAATGTAGCCCGCGGCCGTGAAGACGGCTCTCGTGAAGTCGAAGCCGGGCGTGTCGTACGACATAGGACCGCCGTGGACAACGGCTACCGTTGGGTGCGGCTCTGGATCGCTTGGGTCGAAGCCGACCGGGTAGAACGCGAGCCCCTCGATTGGCTCGCCGTCGTCGTTCTCGAAGATCACCCGCTCGTGGCCCGGGAGCTCGTGCTCGGCTGCGAACGTGGCATTGGTGTCCGTGAGCCGATGAGCCCGAGAAAGCTCCTTGAGCGCGTATACGTCAGTCGGCGCGTCGCTGGCCGAGAGGCCGACGACAGCGCCCCCTGGAGTCGCATCAAAGGCATCGAGGTTCTGACCCTCGCCCTGTGCCGTAAAAACCCGCTCAGCCGACACGCCGTCGATCCGACAGCGGACCAATCGAGTGCGCCCCTCGTCGCCGACGGGCGCGAGCAGGGTTTCCTCACCCGTCCATGCGACCCCGCCGAACAACGAGACAGTACGGTCGAGTTCAGCAGAGACTGAGCGAACGCCGTCCGTGTCGGCCACATACACCTCTGAGGGGCGGTACCAGTTCATAGGCGGGTCACGGCCGACGAAGGCCAGCCGCTCGCCCGCGGGGCACCAAGTCGGGCCCGTACAGAAGATCTCACCGTCGGTAACCCGCTCACGGTTCGAGCCATCTGGGTCGATAGTGTAGACGTCGTACACCGGCGAGTCCTCTGGATGGTCGCCGTAGTTGGCCAGAAAGGCGATGCCCCCTTTGCCCCACGCGGGCTGGAGACCTGTGAGCGCCTCGAACGACCCCGAGCCATAGGCGTCGTCCAGCCGGCGCGTCTCCCAGCTCTCCAAGTCGGTAACAAACAGATAGGCAGTCACGTCGTCAAGCCAGCCGACTGCATTAGCCTTGTGATTTAGCCGTTCGATCTCAATTGGACCGCTATCGCGACGACGTTCCAGTCGCTCGCGCTGGTCGTCGGTGGGATCGCGGGCATCGAAGACGATCCGTTCCCCGTCAGGACCGAAATCGAAGCCCCGGACGCCCTCCCCTTGATTCGTGACCTGCCGGGCGTCGCCGCCGCGTGCAACGTCGAATACCCAGACCTGTTGTCGCGGGCCGTCATCACCGGTCGACTCCCCACCGTTCCCGTTTTCGTCTGCGTCATCGCCGTCTTTTGGGCCGACCGTGAGCGCAAGGTCGGTCTCGCGGGTCGCGAGGACGCCGAGTCGCTCGCCGTTCGGCCCCCATGTCGGTTGGCTAGCGTCGGAGGCGCGGGTGAGGCGGTGCGGGTCTCGCGAGCCGTCGGTGGGAACGGTGAACACGGAGGTTCGAGTACGGTCCTCCCCCGGATCGAACTCGTCCGCCACGAAGGCAGCGCGCTTCCCGTCGGGCGACAACACGACCTCCGAGACACGGGTGTACTCGTAGATCGACTCCGGAGTCAAGCCTGACATAGTGAGACGGTCGCACACCGGCCACTAATCGCTTCCCATCGCCCGAGGGCGCAAGGCACATGTCCGCCCCACCGCGAGCCGACGACATGGAACTCACCGAGGCGCTCGGGGCCGAGGGTATTGTCTCCGTCGTCGGCGCGGGTGGTAAAAAGACCGCGATGGCGACGCTTGCAGCCGCCGCAGAGCAGGCGACTCTGACGGCGACGGTCCGGATTCCGAAGGCCTTCGCCGAGCGTGAAGAAGTAGCGCGGCTCGTCGTGACGGACGACCCCCTGACCGTCGTGCGAGAGAACGAGACCTGGCCGCTCGAGGTCGTCCCTGGTGTCGCCGACGACTCTCGCCACGCGGGCTATCCCAACGAGGTGGTCGCGGCCCTGCGTGACGCGGCACCCGGCCCCGTGCTCGTAAAGGCCGACGGTGCGCGAATGCGTCGGTTCAAAGCCCCGAACGATCACGAGCCGCAGATCCCCACGAACGCAGACACCGTGCTCGCCATCGCCAGCGCCCACACCGTGGGCGAGCCACTGGACGAGGGGATGGTCCATCGGCCCGACCTCGTCTCACAACTCACCGGACGGCCGGTGGGCGAGACGATCCGTCCCGAGGACGTCGCGGCGGTGCTTGCCCACGAGCAGGGCGGGCTAAAAGATGTCCCCGCAGCGTCCACCGCGATCGCCGTCGTGAACATGATCGACGACAAACGACTGGAGCGCGTTGGACGCACGGTCGCTACCGAGGTACTGGAGCGGACCGACCGCGTCGACAGAGTCGTGCTCACAAAACTCGACGACTCACGGGTCGTGGATGTGCTCAGTTAGAACCGACCGGCCGCCGCGTCGAAGGCCTCACGGGTGTCCAAGCTCTCAAAGGAGTCGAGCGAGCCGCGAGCCGCGAGTTCAGCTCGCTCGATGGCGACCCAGTCGAGCTCGTCAAGCGGCGCGATGATCCGCCCGTCCCCCCGCTCCAGCGCATGCGCGCAGGCCGTGGCCATCGAGTCGGTTCGATAGACTGCGTGGGTTGGCGCGTACCACTCGTCGGGGCGGGGGACAGCGGCATCGTGACCGGCCGCCCGCTCGAAGCAGAGCCGAACAAGCGCCGGGTCGAGAAACGGCATGTCGCAGGCGGCAACGAAGGCGTACTCCCGGTCAAGCGCCGCTGCCCGGTAACAGGCGGTCATGATTCCGGCGGTCGGCCCGCGATCCGGTTCAGAGTCCTCGGCAAAGTGAACCGGGGCCGGGTAGCCGTCAAGCGCCGCCTCGATTGCCGCCCGCTGGTCGGGGCGACAGTTGATAATCAGTGTGTCGGTCGCTTCAGCGAGGCGGTCAGCGACACGACGCACCATCGGCCGACCGGCGAGGTCGGCGACGGCCTTGTCCGCGTCGCCAAAGCGTGTCGAGCGCCCGCCTGCGACGATCACCCCGGTTCGGTCGGTCACAGCGGCTGGTCGGCGAGCGGGCGACAAACCGTTTTCGTTGAGACACTGGTCTTATCTGACCAGTATAAACGCTTATTCGGCCGTTCCTCGTTCCTCCTGTGGATGCGAGCGACCACACGTGCGCTCCACGTCGACCTCACAGCGCGAACCGTGACGAGCGAGGCCATCCCCGAGCCGTGGCGCCGCCGGTTCGTCGGGGGGAAAGGATTGGGGGCACGCATTCTTTTCGAAGAACTCGACGCTGGGACCGACGCTCTTGGTCCGGGCAATATAATATGTTTTGCTCTCGGCCCCGTCTCTGGACTACTTCCGGGTGAAACGCGATACGCCGCGGTAACGAAGTCGCCGCTGACAGGAGCGTTTCTCGACTCGTACGCCGGCGGCGCCTTTCCAGAGGCGTTGACCGGAGCACTCAACGATCACTTGATACTCATCGTGAGGGGTGCCGCCGACGAGCCCGTCCGCTTGGTCATCGAAGACGGCGACGTGGATATCAAACCGGCAACGACGTGGGGACAGGACGCCGCAAAGACCTGTCGCGCCCACGAGGGTGCAGTCGCGTGTATCGGACCGGCGGGCGAGCGTGGCGTCGCCTACGCGACCATCGCCTCCGGCCCGGAGGCGACGCACCATGCCGGGCGGGGTGGGGCCGGGGCTGTGATGGGAGCAAAGCAGCTAAAGGCGGTCGTCGCACGTGGCGACCCGCCGGAACGGCTCGCCGACTTGCGCGCTGAGTACGAACAACGCTACACAGAGGGCCCAACCGGCCGGTGGCTGGCGGCCAGCGAGACGCTTGAGACCGTCGACTTCGCGGCCGAAGCCGGGGTCCTTTCGAGTCGTGGCTGGTCTGATCGTGGCTTCGAGGGCGTAGCAGACGTGGGTATCGAGGCGGCCCGTGAGGCCGCACACGGACGCGAGCACGAAGGTGAGTCAGTGCCGGGAGGCTTCCGCGTGCGAACGGCCGTCGGCGAGACCGTGCCCCGCGGCGCGACAAGCATGACTCTCGGGGCGGGGCTCGGCATCGACGATTTCGACGCCGTTGCCGAACTCGGCGAGGTGTGCAACCGGCTGGGTATGGACCTCATCTCGGCCGGCAACGCGGTTGCGTGGGCCGCTCGCGCCAGTGAGGAAGGTGTCCTCGACAACGAGTACGCGTTCGGCGACCCCGAGGGGGCACGCGCGCTGCTTGGAGCCATCGCCGCTCGCAAGGGGGAGCTCGGCGATGCGCTCGCCGACGGGGTCGCCGAGGCAGCCGCACGGCTCGGCGGCAAGGGGCTCGTCCCCACAGTAAAAGGAATGGAACTGCCTGCCTACGATCCTCGCGGCGCCGCGAGTATGGCACTGGCGTACGCCACCTCCGACCGCGGGGGCTGTCACCGCCGGGCCCGACCCGTCGAGCGCGAGCCGTTCGAGGGCCCGTTCAGTCCCGAAGCGGCCGCTGCCGCGGTCATTGATGAGCAAGATACCCGCGCTGTCAGGTGGAGCCTGGTCGCCGACGATTTCACCGGTGAGACGCTAGAAAGCGACGGCGAGGAATGGCTGGAGGCCGTGAGTGCGCCGACCGAGGGGCTTGCGGACGCCGGCGAGCGGATCTGGAACCTTGTCCGGCTGTTCAACGTTCGTGAGGGATTCGACCGGGCCGACGACCGGCTCCCAAGCCCTCTTGCCCCTGCGGACTTAGCGACCGACTTCGAAGCGCTGCTTGACGCCTACTACCAGCAACGCGGCTGGAACGCCGAGGGCGCACCCACCCAGGAGACGCTCGCACGGCTCGACATCGACCATCTGCGGTGGTGAGAACCACCGACCGCACGCAGTGTTCCCGCGGCGGTCAGTCGTCGGCCGGGGCGGCCGTGTCGGCAAAGCCGACATCGATCTCGCCGGCGTCGAGTTCGGCCTCTACTTCGCGGGCCGCCTGGACCATGTTCTCCATCTTCCCGTATGCGATCTCGCGGGGAAGCAGCTTCAGCCCGCAATCGGGGCTGATAGTGAGCCGCTCGGGCGGGACGATCTCGAACCCGTGAAGGATGTTCTCCTTGATCTCCGCGACGGGTTCGACCTCGGCGGTGTGGGCGTCGACGACGCCGAGCGCGAGGTCCGGCTCGAACCCGCCGTCCGCGAACACCTCGATCTGCTCGTAATCGCCGTTACACAGTTCCACGTCGAACTCGTCGATCGGGAAATCATTAATCTCGGGGTAGACCCGCGAGTAGTCGCCGTAACACACGTGAAGACCGACCCGCACATCTCCGGGTAGTCCCGCGACGATGTGTTCGAGACACTCGCCGACAATCGCGTGATCATCCGGCGTCGTTGCCAGTGCGGGTTCGTCGATCTGGATGTACCGGGCGCCGGCCTCCACCAACCGGGTGACCTCCTCGTTGACGAGATCAGCGAGGTCGTACGCCAACTGCTCTTCATTGTCGTACGCCTCGTTGAACGACCAGTTGGCGAGTGTGTACGGCCCGGTGATAGGGACCTTGACCGGACGGTCCGCCACACCAGTGGTGAACTCGAACTCGTCGACAAGCCACGGCTCCTCGTATGTCACCTCGTCCACCACCGATGGCTTATCAAAGTAGTTGTGACCCCACACCTTCACCGGCCCGTTGAACTCGTAGCCGTCGATGCGGTGTGCAAAGTACTCGACCATCTCGTTGCGGCGCATCTCACCATCGACGACCACATCGAGACCAGCTCGCTCGTGTTCGTTCGTAATCACGCGGGCGGCGTCGTCGTGCGCCTCCGTGAGATGCTCGTTCGTGAAGTCGTACTCCTCGTCAGTGTGGATGTCCTCGGCACGGTTCAACCACTTCGGCTTTGGGTACGAGCCGACAACTGTCGTGAGCAGGAAGTGGTCAGTCGGGTGGTCTGCGGGCCGGAACTGGTCGCGGGTCTCGCTCATGCCTCCACCTCCTCGAGCTCGGCGGCGCTTGCAAGCGCGTCGAGTTTGGCCTCTGCCTTGTTAACGGGCAGGTAGAACAGCTCTGTGTTCGCCGTGAGGTAGGCCGTTTCAAACGTCTGGGCGGGCACGGCCCCGTCAAACCAGTCGAACCGTTCACGCACCGTCTCGGGCGTCTCGACAAGCGTATTCTGCCCGGCGACGACGCCCAGCGCCACGGAGTCGGTCGTGCCGTACTCCTGCGCGTTGTATACATTTCGCTCGTGGTCGGTGACGAGGTCGAACCCGACTGCATCCACGTCCGCGTCCATCAGGTGCGCGTAGACCTTCTCTTCGAGCGCACCGTAGAACGGGTAGACGACGACCTCGGCGTCGGTAGCGGCCGCGACCGTGTCGACCGCTTCGCTCGCCGCCGCATTCAAGTCATCGCCGGGCACCGCTTCGACCAGTGACGGTTCGAGTAGGAACAGCGTCTCGTGGTCAGGGAGCGCGGCGACCTCACCCGCGAGGAACTCCGCGACCGCCGCCAAGAACGTCTCCTCGTCGCCGTAGTGCTCGTCCGTCGCGAGATCTGCAAGCGAGTACGGGCCGGGCAGGATGGCCTGGAGCGCGTCCGCCTTCTCCACCGTGGCGAGGTCGGCGGCCACGTCGCCGCTCGCCGTTAACTCTCCCGTGACTACAGGTTCACGGTAGAAGTTGTTGTTGTCGTAGTAGCGGACGATTCCGCGGGTCTCGACGGCGTCGTGGACTGCGAGGGGATGCGCGAGGTTGTCGTCCCAACGCGCCTGACCTTCGACAATACGATCGAGCCCCGCCTCCAACTGGCGGTCAACGAGTTCGCTCCGAACTCGGTCGTAAGTCTCCGTGATTTCGACGCGTTCGTCACCGGAGATGAGGTCCGACTTCTGGTGGCCCTTCAGGTCAGCCAGGTCAGCTTTCGCCCAGTCCGGAAGCGGAAACAGTCCGGGTGTCGTCGCAACGAGGTCTGTCATTACCCTCCCGTACGAAATGCCGTCGCTTAATATTTCCGAAGCAACTTAATGCACATCAGTAATTGCCAAGACGGCGAGACGTTCGAAGGGATAAGATTCCTCATTGACCGTCTCCGCGGCCAGTCCGCAGGTGTCGGCGTAGGCGGCGACTGCACCGATATCCGTCAACGTCGAGACCAGTAAAAGCACGCTCCCGTCGGGGGTAAGCACCCGGCCGACATCGTCGAGGAACGCCTCAACCACCTCACGACCGGTCTCGCCGCCGGTCAGCGCCCGTTCCATCCAATCGTCACGTTCGGCGTCCCGATCGCGGGGGAGGTACGGCGGATTGAACAGTACACGGTCGAAGGCCCCCTTTTGGAATGGGTTCGTCAGGTCGGCACGGACGACCTCGACGGCGGCTCCGTGGTGGTGGGCGCGGGCCTGGGCCTGCTGGCAGGCGTGGGGATTCAGATCGCTCGCGTATACCCGTGCCCCTACCTCTGCGGCAACACGGGTAGCCACGTATCCCGAGCCGGTCCCCACGTCGAGGACGCGCTCACCAGCCTCGACCCGCTCGACCGCTGCGTCCGCGAGCAGTTTCGAGTCCTCTGCGGGCTGGTACACCTCGGTTTCTACCCCGCGGCGTTCAGCGAGGTCGGTCACCGGTCGGCCTCGTCGCCACCGTCAGTGGCCGGTGTGACGGCGTTCTCGGGGTCATCCAGTTGCATCTGGTCGCCGGTGATCTGGAGGCTTTCCGCTGCCGGACGTCCTGAGAGGACACGCTGCGGGAACGGAATGTCGATGCCCTCTCGCTCGAACGCCGTCTTCACCGCCTCCATTACGGCGTTTTGTGCATCCCATTTCTTTCGGATCGACGGCTCGTCGATGTAGAATCGAAGGGTGAGCACAACGGCGCTGTCGCCGAACGACTCAACGACTACGTCCGGATTCGGCGACTCCTTCACTTCCTTGAGGCCCGACATCGCGTCGGCAGCGACGGTCATCGCTTGCTGCACGTCGGTATCGTAGTCGACGCCCACCTCGACTTGAACCCGGAGACGGTCGTTCTTCGACCGATTGAGGATGGCCCGGTTCGTGATCTCGTCATTTGGGATAAGGACGACCTCGTCGTCGAACGTCCGGATTTCGGTGTTGACGATGGAAACGTCGGTAACAACGCCCTCATGATCGTAGATCTCCACCCAATCGCCAAGTTTGAACGGTCGTGAGAACAGCAGGACGAATCCCGCTAAGACAGCCCCGAGCGTCTGTCGGGCTGCGAGCCCGACTACCACTCCAAGCACGCTAGCCGACAACAGGACGTTGCCGACCCCGGCGCCGAACAGTGTGAGGATGAACAGCACCGCAGGGACGAACAGCGCGATCTGAACGATGTGGTGGAGGATCTCGCGCTGGTGGGTAGAGATCGCGTCGCGTCGCTCACCGACGCGGACGAACCGCTTGGTTATACGGGTCACAGTGTATGTGACGCCGATCGCCAGCAGCGCAATGAGCGCCCGTACGCCATCTTGGGCCCCGGGTCTAATCTCGTCCCACGCCCGCGCGACCTCTCCCGCCTGGTTCCAGATGTCGACGAGTGTGGCACCGGCAGTAATGCCAAGGGCCATTACTGAGAGTGCCTGCAGCGCCTCAACGATGTCGTCCGGGAGACGTTGCTTCAGCCTCGGTCCGATCCAGTACATGACGGCCGCGCCAAGGAGGAAGGCCACAACTACGACGCCAGAACCGGCGAACTGCTCGGTCGTGCTGTCAAGCAGTCCGCTCACCTGCGCAGGAACCACTACCGTCCCACCTCCCACGCGAGCGCGGCGAGTTCGGCAAACTCGGCCGGTGAGACCTTGCCTGCGCGTTTTGTCATGAGCGACCTGTCGGCCGCGTCAACCACCGCATCTGGGTCGGCGAGCCCGGAGATATGTGCCGTGTTGCTGATGGCGTTTCGCATTGTCTTGCGCCGCTGGGTGAAACACGCCGTTACGAACTCAAGGAAAAAAGTCTCGTCAGGTACGGTGTACGCCGGCTCCCGCGGCGTACACCGCACGAGCGCGCTCTCGACACGCGGCTGTGGGTCAAACGCCGTCGCCGGCACCCGTTCGACCACCTCGATCTCGGCGTAGTGCCCCGCCGTCACGGAGAGTCTTCCGTACTCGTCCCCACCCGCTGCAGCCGCCATCCGGTCAGCGAACTCGGCTTGGAACATCAACACCAACGGGCGACGCTCGGGTAACAGGCGGAAGGCGATTTCCGAGGAGATGCCATACGGGAGGTTTGAGACACAGGCTGTGAAGTCGGGGAGATCGACCTCAAGTGCGTCGCCCTCGATCACTGTCAGTTGGCCGGTCTCACGCTCAGCGGCGAACTCCTCGCGAAGGAACGTTGCGAGGTCGCGGTCGCGCTCAATGACGGTCACTCGCTCGCTCGTCGCGAGCAGTCGATCCGTCAGCGCACCAGTGCCGCCGCCGATCTCTAATACATGGTTTCGGTCTGCGTCGGCCGGGAGGTAGGTCTGCACGCGGTCGAGCACGCGCTCGTCAACCAGAAAGTGCTGATCGAAGTCCGGGTTGCCGCGTTTCGCTCGCTCAATGAGCGCGTCCGGGTCACGGTGCCGTTCGGTCACTGCTAAGCCATCGACACTGGCGGGTCAAAGCGTTCACGGATTCGGCCGTAGCGGGTCTTTCTCGGGGGACCGAGGCTGGCGCGCGTGATCTGTGCTCACGCGTCGAACGTTCCGTTCCCGTTCGCTCGACGGGAAAAGAACCTGTTATCATTTCTCGTCCCGGCGCACGAAGATTCGGTACTTCAGATCGTCTTCGCGGAGCTCCTCTTTGATTCGCTCGACAAGCATCTCTCGAGGGCGGTGGAGTCCTGAGACCCGATCGTTGAGCTCCTCGAACGACTCGAACGGCTTCCGTTTGCGCTCATCAAGGATATCGTTACGGAGTTTCTTGCCGATCCCAGGCAGAAGGTTCAATTGGTGGAGTCGGAGCGTGATTGGCTGGGCATCGTTGTAGAAGTCGACGAACCGGCGCTCGTCCTCGTCGATGAGTTCCTCGAGAGCGTAGTCGAGCTCCGACCGAGCAGCGCTCGGCACGTCGTCGAATCCGACTCGGCGTACGCTTGCGACCGCCTCACGCTTGTCACGAGGCTCGACCGTTAGCCGGTCGCCCACTAGAACGTGTGCATCGTCGGTAAGCGTCAGTTCGTATAGTTCGAAGTTCGCAACGCCGAGCGCGTACGCCAAGGGGTCCTTTTTGTACTGCGGTCGGTCATCGTCCGGCCGACCGTTCGGCAGCGAGTCCAACACGACGGCATCGACGCGCTCGTCGCTCCCGGCAGTAGTCATGTCAACCGTTAGGACGAGCGCGTATTTAAAATGCGTCGTACCAGGGGCGATCTCAGACGTACTTCGCGATAACGTCGAGAACCTGGTCGAGTTCGTCACCGGACAGCGAGTAGCGCTCCTGTGCATAGATGGCACGGAGTTCGTCACGATCTCCTGGCAGCAGGTTCGCGATCTTGTACGCCGTCGCCTCGTCCACCTTCTCGAGTTCCTGGAGTTCAGCCACCAGCGCCGTTGCGTCCTCGCTCGAGAGCGTCGCGAACATGTTGGCGTGGTCGATGGCCCGCGCAAGTTCATACGGCATTTCGCGATCCTCGTCGAGCGCGCGCTCCTCCTCGATGACGGCGAGGTCCTTTTTGACCTCGCTGACAGTGAGGTACTCCTCGTCGACGATCTCTTTGAAGATAGTCATCTACTCGTTGACCTGTCGACGAAGATGTGCGGGATTGGCGATAACCGTCTTCTCTTTTGACCCATCGACGATGGTCACCTTGTAGGCGCGCCCCTGCGACGCCTCGATTTCGCCGGTATGGCCGTTGAATCGGGGGTGGAACCGGCCCTTCGGGACCGAAGGGTCGATACGAAGGTGGACCTTCTCGCCCGGCTCGTACTGCTCGACCTGCCGCTGCGGCGGAGAGGTGCCGCGATCGCGGGGCTTGTTCTTCAGTTTGTTTCGTGTGCCGTGGAGCGGACCGTTGGAACTCGGCATAGTAGTGCAGTTAGGTTGTCCGGACAGCATTATAAAACGTGCGTTACGGAGCCGTGCCACAGAGAAACCCGAGCGCTCATTTCTCCCCGCGCACACGACTCTGTAATGTCCGTCCCGTCGCTCGTCGTCGGCATCGCCGGCGGAACCGGAGCCGGCAAGACGACCATCGCCCGGGAGATAACCGGTGCTGTCGACGCCGTCACGCTTGTGGCGCTGGACAACTACTACGAGGACAACGCGGAGCTCTCGATGGCCGAACGCGAGCGAATCAACTATGATCACCCCGACGCGTTCGACTGGAGTCTGCTCCGCGAACACCTCGGGGCACTGTGTGAGGGCCGCACCGTCGAGATGCCAGAGTACGACTTCACACGCCACACCCGAACGGACGAGACGATTCCCGTCGAGCCGGGCGAGGTCGTGATCGTCGAGGGGATCCTCACCCTCCACGATGCCGGGGTCCGGGATATGCTGGATATCAGACTCTACGTGGAGACGGACGCGGATGTACGTATCATCCGACGGATCCGACGCGACGTCATCGAGCGAGGGCGCGACCTCGAGGGGGTCGTCTCACAATACCTCTCGACAGTGAAACCGATGCACGAGCAGTTCGTCGCGCCGACGAAAAAGAACGCGGACTTGATTATCCCAGAGGGTGCAAACGACACCGCAGTCGACTTGTTGCGCGACCGCGTCCACGGCGTTGTCTCAGGCGGTGAGCGACCCGAACTCTAAGCCGACCGTGACTCCCCGACCATCGGATTGTACCTCCAATACGGCGAGTCACGGAGACCGTCACCGATCGCCTGGTGGAAACTAACGAGATCTTCGAACTCCTCGCCATCGACGTACTGGAACACGTCGGCCAAGGAAACGACCGTCTCCGAGTCCATTCGGATGGGATCGTCGCCATACTCCGCGATGAAATCGGCTTTGGAGAGTGGGAACGATTCCTCTTCGTCGATCTTCTTGACGATCACCGCGTGTCCGAACTTGCGCATCCCCTCGCTGCCCTGCTCGCCGTCGGGGTCGTGCGGCCATTCCATACCCGAAATGGGTCCAGCGCGTGCAAAAACGTTCCGTACCGATTCGCTTGCACTCGACATCGGGGGTCAACACCGGCGGTCGTCCCACTGCGTACCGGTTCCGAGCGGGTTTTGTCCCGGCCACATCACCCATGGATATGGACGCCGCGATACTCACTGTCGGCGACGAACTACTCGCCGGCGACACGGTGAACACGAATGCCGCGTGGCTCGCGGCCGAACTCGCAGACCGCGGCGCGACCGTCCAGCGTATCCTCACCGTCCCGGACGACCGAGAGGTCATCGCGGATTGGGCGCGGCAGTTCGCCGATGAGTACGACGCCGTCGTCATCACTGGCGGACTCGGCGGCACTCCGGACGACGTGACGATGGAGGCCGTCGCCGACGGGCTCAACCGTGCCTATGTCGGCTTCGAGGAGGTCCGCGAGGCCCTCGTCGCCAAGGCCGAGGCGTTCCGCGAAGCAAACCCCGAATACGCCGAGCGGTACGATTTTGACCTCGACTTCGAGGCGGCAGCACGACTTCCAGCAGGAAGCCAGCCGCTGGTCACTGACGAGGGGTGGGCCGCAGGCTGCACGGTCGAGAACGTCTACGTGTTCCCCGGCATCCCCGCCGAGATGCAGGCGATGTTCGGTTTAGTGGCCGACGAGTTCGATGGCGACACGGTCTCGGAGGTGCTGTACACACCGACACCGGAGGGCGCGATGGGCGGCGTGCTCTCTGAAGTCCGCGAGCGGTTCGACACAGCGGTGGGTAGTTATCCCGCCGCACCCGGCACACCGAACCGACTGAAAGTAACGGGCACCGACCACGCGGAGGTCAAACGAACCGTCACATGGCTCCGCGAGCAAATCGAGACGGTTTCAAACCCCGACTAGAGGTCGAGAAGTCACATCAGTGAGACGGTGGGATTGGGATTCGAACCCAAGAACCCTAACGGGTACCGGTTTTCAAGACCGGCGCAATCGGCCACTCTGCCATCCCACCCTACCCTGTCTTTCGGCGCGGCCCGTTTTCCTTTTTCGGTCGGCTTACCGAGACGCGGTGAGCCCGTCGTCGGTGGCTTCGACCGCGAGCTCGAACCCACCGAGCGTGTCGGCGAGATGTGTGGGGACGATGCGGTCCGCGCGCTGCCGGGCGCGAGTCGCGACGAGTGCGTCTGCCAGATCGGCGTCGGTCTCGAGGACCGGCAACTGTGGTAGGAAGTCCACAGAGAAACCAGCATCAAGTGCCCGGTCCGTAAGCGTCTCCAGGGCGGGCGGGGTGTACGCGTCAGCGAAATTCACGGGGTCGCGGAAACTCGCGTAGTAAACCCGACCCCCAGGCGCCGGACCGAGAACGACCTTGCTGCGTCGAAGCTTCATCGCTGCCTCGTCCACCTGCTGTCTGGTGAGGAACGCGGCTGCGGGCGTGGTGATCGCGACGGACTGCACGCCTTCCTGACTCAGGAGGTGAGTGGCGGTGTTACCCGCCCGCCCCGCGAAGGTTTCGCCAACTTGAATTTCGAAACGAGCCTCCGAGTCCACCTCGTCAACGAGCGCGCGCAGTTCGGCCTCGGCATCACCGCCCTGGAACCGCCGGGGGAGCGCCTCATCGGCCCGGTAGTTCACGAGGAGGTCGCCGCCGCTTTCAGTCGCGGCACGGCATACGTCCTTCACGGCAGCAGCGTAGAGGTCAGCACACTCTGCCTCTGACAACGGCGAGGTGGCGGCAAGCCGGTCAAAGACGAGTCCCTCGCGGGGCGGGTCGACAAGCACGGCGATGGTGGTCATACCCCCACTTCGGGGCGAGCGCCTTGAGTTTTGTAACTCCGGCTCGTAGGAGTCCTGTGAACCTCGAAGCTGTCCTTGTGGGAGTGCTCGGTCTTGGGGTTGCCGTCCTCGTGGCCGGGGCGCTCGTCTCGCTGGTGAACGCACTGACGGGCGCGGCCGTCGCCGCCGTCGTCGCACTGGTCGGAATCGCCGTTATCGGGGCCGCCGTCGTCGGCGCGCGCACCGCCGGGTGGGGCCGCAATCCCGGCTACTGGTGACCGTGGCCGACCTACTGGACGCGGCCGACCGCGCACGGCTCGTCGAGGGTGACGACACAGCCTTCTATGAGCAGCCGCGGTTCGTCCACCACGTCGACGAAGGCTTCCGGCGGCGGCTGACCGCACTGTATCGGGACGTGCTCGCAGACGGCGACTGCGTGCTCGACCTGATGAGTTCGTGGGTAAGTCACCTCCCCGACTCCTGGTCCGGTGAGGTCGTCGGCCACGGACTCAACGCCGAAGAACTCGCGGCGAACGACCGACTGGACGAGTGGGGCGTCCAGAACCTCAATCACGAGCAGGCGCTAGCCTTTCCAGACGCGCGGTTTGACGCCGTTCTCTGTGCGGTCTCCGTCCAGTACTTGCAGTACCCGGGCGCGGTGTTCGCCGAAATCGCGCGAGTGCTCGCGCCGGGAGGCGTCTGTGTGGTCTCCTTCTCGAACCGGATGTTCGTCCAGAAAGCGGTTCGGGCATGGCGCGACCGGGACATGGACGGCAGGGCGGCGCTCGTCGTACGGTATTTTGAGTCCACTGGTGAGTTCGAGAGGCCAGACGTGGAGAAAGCGCAGCCAGCCACCGATCCCTTCTACGCGGTCGTCGCACGGCGACAGTAACGGTCAGTCGTCGTTCTCGACGCTCTCGGCTTTCGTCTCGGCGTCGTCGGGATCGGCAGTCGGCGAAGAGGGGTGGTAGTCGGTGCGGTACTCGCCGGGCCGGTCGTCGAGCCGGTCGGGGTTGATACGCCCGCCGAGCAGCATGAAATCGAGAACAGTACAGTAGAGCATCGCCTCAACGACTGGCACGGCCCGCGGCGGCAGCGACGGATCGTGCCGGCCGACGACCTGTGCCTCCACCTCTTCCCCGGAGTCCCAATCGACTGTGCGCTGTTTCTTCGGGATCGAGGTGGGGGCGTGCCACGTTGCCTCGCCATAGATTGGTTCACCGGTGGTGATGCCGCCTTGGAGGCCGCCATGGTCGTTCCCGACGGGAACGGGATCGCCCACCTCACTCACGACGTCATCGCGAGAGCCGTCGTCGAACGTCCAGTCTTCGTTGCGGTCGATGCCCCGTACCGCTGCGGCCTCGTGGCCGAGGCCGTACTCCACGGCGGTGGTCGCAGGGATGGAGAACATCGCCTGGCCGAGCCGTGCAGCGAACGAGTCGAAGCGGGGCGCGCCGAGCCCACGAGGCACGCCGCGCGCCTCGAAGTAGATAGAGCCGCCGATGGAGTCGCCCTCTTTCTGATACTGGTCGATGGCATCGCGCATCTCCTCGGCCGTCGCCGGGTGAGCACAGCGCACTTCGTTCTCCTCGGAGTGTTCGAGGATCTCTTCGAAGCTCACCTCCGGAGCCTCGATATCGCCGATCCGGTTGACGTGCGCTTTGATCTTGACATCGTGGCTGGACTGGGCCAGCACCTGTTTCGCTACCGCCCCGGCGGCGACCCAATTCACCGTTTCTCGCGCGGAGGACCGCCCGCCGCCGCCCCAGTTTCGGGTACCGAACTTGGCGGAGTACGTGTAGTCGCCGTGGCTGGGGCGCGGCGCCGTCACGAACGGCTCGTACTTTCCCGACCGGGCGTCTTTGTTCTGGATGACCATCCCGATCGGCGTCCCCGTCGTGTAGCCGTCCTGTGTCCCGGAGTTGATCGTCACCTCATCGGGTTCGCCCCGCGAGGTGGTGATCATCGACTGACCGGGCTTGCGGCGATCGAGGTCGCGCTGGATGGACTCCTCGTCGAGTTCGACACCAGCGGGACACCCCGACACCGTAACTCCCATTGCGTCGCCGTGACTCTCCCCGTAGGTCATAAACTGAAAGAGTCGACCGAAACGGTTGCCGTTCATTACCACGGCGTCGGGCGCGCGCCCATTTCAACCTTGCATTCCGTGCAAGCGGCGGCTCCGGTCCGACTCCACGATCAGCCGCCGGTGAGCGACGAACGCGGTCGGGCCGTTCGAGCCGGCGGTAATGTGGCTTGGGCCCAACATGCATGAATCAGCGAACGGTGTGGCCCCGAAGGACCCGGAGTACATCGGCCTGCGCGTGACCACCGGCCGGCTATTCCGCTTCCACCACCGCGGCGCCCAGGTCGCGCAGCGTCTCGAAAAAGCCGGGGAACGACACGTCCACGTGACCGGCCCCTCGGATCGTCACGCTGTCGTCGGTGACCAGCCCTGCGACAGCGAGCGACATGACGATACGATGGTCGTCGTGACCCGCGACCGTTCCCCCCGTGAGCGTCGTCTCCCCGCCATGAATAGTGAGCGTGTCCCGCTCCTCCTCAACGACCGCACCGAGTGTCGACAGTTCCGCGGCCATCGCGCTCACTCGGTCGGTTTCCTTGTAGCGAACGTGCTCGCAGTTCGTGATGCGTGTCGTCCCTCCGGCCGCTGCCCCGAGCGTCGCTATCGTTGGGAGGAGGTCTGGTGTGTCGCCTACGTCCACCTCGACCCCCTTGAGGGGGGCCCGTTCGACGGTGATCTCACCAGCCTCACGGTCCCACTCGAGCGGCGCGCCCATCCGCTCGAGCACATCGACGATAGCCGAATCCCCCTGTGCGCTCGGGCGTGCACCCTCCACGGTCAGTTCACTGTCGGCCGCCACCGCCCCGGCGGCGAGCAGATACGAGATCGACGAGAAATCCCCTGGCACGTCGTAGGAGCCACCTCTGGGGCGGTATGCTTGGTCGCCTGGAACCGTGAAACCGGCGTCGGTCTCATGTGCCTCGACGTCGAACGCCTCAAGCACCTCGATCGTGACTTGGACGTACGGGGCGGACTTGAGTTCGGTGGTTAACTCGACCGCGATTCCCTGGCTGGTGACTGCACCGGCCATCAGCAGGGCCGTCACGTACTGCGAGGAGACATCACCCGGAATGGCGACGGTTCCACCGGTGAGATGACCGCCAACGACGAGCGGCGCCTGGCCGTTGTCGCGGGTCGATTCCGCGCGCGCACCGAGGTCGCGAAGCGCATCAAGCAGAGGGCCCTGCGGCCGCGACCGGAGCGAGGCGTCGCCGGTGAGAACCGTTAGCCTGTCGCCGAGCGCACCGGTCGCGGTCGTCAGTCGCATCGTCGTTCCGGAGTTCGCACAGTCGATCACGTCGGGAGGGATCTCCGGTCGGCCGTCGAAGCCCGCGACGCTCGCCGCCTCGTCGGCCCACTCGACCGCTCCGCCGTAGGCCTCGACTGCTCGGGCTGTCGCTCGTGTGTCGGCCGACTGGAGCGGGTTTCGCACGGTCGCGCCCGACGCGTAGCCCGCTGCCAGTAGGGCCCGGTGGGTGTAACTCTTCGACGGGGGCGCACGGACCGAGCCGCGGACGCTCGATGGCGAGACGGTGACGTTCATACCCCTGGGTCGACGGTAATCGGCAAGAAGTCACCGGCGGCGGCACGTCCCGACGGTACTCTTTAGCCCGACGGGGGCACAGGCGCCTGTATGGATCCCGACTTTACCCGGCTCGACGAGTTCCTTAACGACCGGGATCTGGACGCATACCTCGTCCAGGCGGACGAGTCAGACGCCGACCAGCGGTATCTTTCCGGGTTCACCGCCCCGGACCCGTTCACCACGCTGTACGACGGCAAGGTGCATCTGCTGGTCAGCCCACTCGAGTATGGCCGGGCGAAGCGGGACGCCCGGGCGGCGACTGTCGAGCGGGGAGAGGACTACGACGCACAGGCCAACGCCGAGGAGTACGGCCCCGTCGAAGGGCAACACCGGACACTCGCAGCGTTCTGTCGTGCGTATGGCGCGGAGTCGGTCGCGACGCCCGGCGAGTTCCCCGTCGGCACCGCCGACGGCTTGCGCGAGCAGGGCATCCAAGTGACGCCGGACCACGACGGAGTCATCGGTCGGATCCGCGCCGTGAAACACGACGAAGAGATCGACCAGATGCGGGCGGCACAGCGGGCGAACGAGCGGGCGATGGCGACCGCCGAATCGCTGCTCGCGGACGCCGGTGTGGACGGCGACGGCCGGCTCGTCTACGAGGGAGAGATTCTCACTAGCGAGCGTGTGAAAGAAGAGATCGAGATCTCGCTGCTGCGCGACGGCTACGCCCTCGACACGACCATCGTCGCCTGCGGTGCAGACGCCGCGGACCCACACGATCGCGGCTCCGGCCCGCTCTACGCCGGCGAGTCGATCATCGTCGACATCTTCCCCCGGTCGAAAGACACCGGATACTACGCCGACATGACCCGGACATTCGTGAAGGGCGAGCCGTCGCAAAACGTCCGCGAGTGGTACGACCTCACGCAGCGTGCGAAGGCAGCGGCGTTTGAGAAGCTCCGGGCAGGAATCTCGGGCAGCGTCGTCCATGATGCCGTCTGTGACGTCTACCAGGACGCAGGCTATCGGACCCTGCGCGATGACCCCGAGACGGAGACCGGGTTTATCCACTCGACCGGTCACGGCGTCGGACTCGACATCCACGAGTATCCCCGCCTGTCGACGGCCGACAACGAACTTGAGGCCGGAATGGTCGTTACGGTTGAACCCGGCCTCTACGATCCCGCGGTGGGCGGCGTCCGGATCGAGGACATCGTCGTCGTTCGTGAGGACGGCTACGAGAACTATACCGAGTACGAGGAATCGCTCGTCGTGTAACCGGCGGTCACGAACGAACCCCTTTTGCGCCGCGGCTCGCAACCGCGACCTATGAGAGTGCTCGTCGTCGGAGCCGGCACGATGGGGCGCTGGCTCGCCGACCTCCTGGCCGCGGAGCACGCGGTCGCGCTAGCGGACGCCGACACCGACCGGGCGGCGCGAGTCGCCACGGAACTCGGCTGTGCGACCGACGACGGCGGCCGCTACGATCTGCTTGCGCTGGCGGTCCCGATGTCCGCCGTGCCGGAGGCGGCCGCGGATCACAGTGGCCGTGCCGACGCCGTGCTGGACGTAGCCGGGGAGATGCGCGACACCATCGCAGCCCTGCGCGACGCGTTCCCGGACGCGGAACGAGTCTCCACTCACCCGCTGTTCGCGCCCGCCAACGCTCCCGGGCGGGTCGCTATCGTCCGCGACGCTCCCGGCCCGTACACTGACGCGGCGGTGGACGTGCTCGCTGCTGCTGGCAACGAGCCGTTCGAGACGACCACACAAGAGCACGACCGCGCGATGGCGACCGTCCAAGCAATGACGCATGCAGCCGTCCTCGCGTTTGGACTCGCAGCCGAGAACATCCCCGAAGAGTTCCACACACCGGTCTCGGGGCCGCTTGCCGACCTCGTGGCCGGCGTCACGGGCGGCGATCCGAGTGTCTACGCCGAGATCCAGGCACGGTTCGACGGTGCCGAGGAGCTGGCTGCGGCGGCCGACCGGATCGCCGAGGCCGACGCCGAGGCGTTCGCGGAACTGTTCGCGGAGGCCGGCCAGTGAACCCAGACCAGCGTCGCGGAATCCTCGACAACGCCCGCTACCTTCGCGAGGTGCGTCCGGTTGACCCCGACGAGATCTACGAGTACGTGACGGGACAGCCCCATCCGGCCGTTGTCCGGCAGGTGCTCCGGGAGGCTGCGGTCGAGTTGGGGCTCCGCGAGACCACCGAGGGGACGTTTGTGCCCGTGGAGGAGGGGCCGGCATCGGTCGCGTTCGACGGGGTCGATCGCTTTCCGACGGCATACGCGCGCCGACTGGAGGACATGCTAGTTGCGGAGTACGGCGCCGGCTGGCCAACGGGCGCGAGCGGCGATGCCCTGCGGGAGGCCATCCGGGGGATGAAGGCCAACTACTTCGCCAGTGCCGCGGTCGAGTACGACCACGAGACCGCGCTCGCGTACGCCTGCTATCATCTGCCGGATAACTATGCAGTCGTCCAGTACGTGCTGGCGCGGCTCGCCCGTCACGACCTCCTCCCTCGACGCCTTCGGGTCCTCGACGTCGGGGCCGGCGTTGGCGGCCCGATGCTCGGCGTCCACGACCTGGTGCCGGACGACTGTGTCGTCGAGTACCACGCCGTCGAACCGTCCGCCGCGGCCGAGGTGTTCGCACAGTTGGCCGAGGAAACCCGTACCGGATTCCGCACCATGCTCCACCGCGAGACCGCCGAAGCGTTCGACCCGGAGGGAGAGTTCGATGTGGTCCTGTTCGCGAACGTGCTCTCCGAACTCGCCGAGCCTAAGGTGGTCGCTCACCGATATATTGATCAGGTCGCCCCTGACGGCTCGTTCATCGGGATCGCCCCGGCCGACAGGGAAGCCGCCATCGGTCTCCGCGGGGTGGAACGGGCCCTCGAGACCGATGGCCACGGCGTCTGGGGGCCGCAGGTCCGGCTGTGGCCTGGCTTCCGCCCGAATGACCGTGGGTGGACCTTCGACGTGCAGCCCGACCTCGCGGTGCCAGCATTCCAGGGGGAACTCGACGCCGCCGCCGGAGGGACAGGAGAGTTCCGCAACGTCGATGTCCAGTACGCCTTCTCCGTCGTTCGCCACGACGACGCCCGCATGGTCGGGCTCAGGCCGGACCCCGGACGGTTCGCGAAGTTCGCGCACAGCGAGAAGCACGTTACCGATCGGGTGAACTGTCTCGCGCTCAAACTCTCCGCCGATCTCAGCGACGGCACGGACACCAACCCCATATACAAGGTGAGCGACGGCTCTGAGCAGGTCGATCACTACGCCGTCACGACGCGCGAGTCGCTACTCAACGAGGCACTCCGGACCGCGGATTACGGCGAACCGCTTGCGTTCGAGAACGTTCTCCTCCTGTGGAATGACGACGAGGAGTCGTACAACCTCGTCGTCGACGCCGAGACGGTCGTCGATCGAGTGCGGTAGCCGGTGCGCCTAGGCTTTTGCCGACCCCGCCCGAGGCGAGGGTATGGACGTCCTCCTCACGAACGACGACGGCATCGACGCCGGCGGCATCCGCGCACTGTATGAAACGCTCAGCAGCATCGAGGAGGTGTCCGTTACCGTCGTCGCTCCGGCAACCGATCAGTCGGCAGTCGGGCGCGCACTGAGCCACGAGGTTGACGTGGAAACGCACGAACTCGGATACGTCGTTCATGGGACGCCGACGGACTGTATCGTGGCCGCGGTCGGAGCGCTAGATGACCTCGACCCGGATCTCGTCGTCGCGGGCTGCAACCGGGGGGCGAACCTCGGCGAGTATGTCCTCGGCCGCTCAGGGACCGTCTCGGCGGCGGTTGAGGCCGCCTTCTTCGATTTGCCGGCCATTGCCGTCTCACTGTACGTCCCCGCTGCCGAGGATCTCGATTTTACCGAATACGACCCGAAGACGAGCGCGTACGCCGAGGCCCAGCGAGCGACGCGGTATCTCGTCCGCAACGCCGTTGGCGCGGGCGTCTTCGACGACGCTGACTACCTCAACGTCAACTGTCCCGTCCCGGACGACGAGCGGCCGGTGATGGAGGTGACCCGGCCCAGTCACGTCTACCGGATGGACGCTGAACGCGACGGCGAGACCGTCCACATCACCGACCGTATCTGGCAGCTCATGGCCGAGGGAGACGTTCCTGACCCCGAAGGAACGGATCGCCGCGCGGTGGTCGAAGGTCGCGTGTCCGTCTCGCCGCTGACCGCTCCCCACACCACCGAAGGCCACGAGGCGTTGACCGGGCTCGCGGCTGGCTACGACGACGCTCGCTAATCGTGCGGTTTTAACGCCGGCCGTCGGTGGGCGGTGTATGCACGAGTTCGTCCACGAACTGCTCGCCGGAAACGCGGCCCACGCCGCGGCGTTTGCCGACGCCTTCGACGGGTTGCAGGCAGGGCAGGCGCCGCGTGCCGTTACCATCTGCTGTTCCGACTCCCGCGTGCTCCAGGACGCGATGTGGGGCAACGAGGAGCCCGGTCGGATCTTCACCTGCGGCAACATCGGAAACCGTGCCGTCCAACGGCCCGACGGAGAACACGTCGTTTCCGGTGACGTGCTGTATCCGCTTGAACACACCGCGACGGATCTGGCGGTCGTCGTCGGTCATACTGGCTGTGGCGCCGTCACCGCGACATACGACGCACTCGTCGATGGTGTCTCCGAACCACCGGGCATCGAGCACTGCCTGTCGCTGCTGCGCCCCCAACTCGAACCCGGCGTCGCGGCACTCCCCGATGACATCGACCGCGCTGCCGCGGTCAACCACCTCGTAGAGTATAACGTCGACCAGCAGGTACAAGCCATCGTCGACAGCGACGACGTGCGCGACAGCGTCACCGTTGTCGGTGCTGTCTATGACTTCCAGGACGTCTACGGCGGCCAGCGTGGCGAGGTCCACATCATCAATATCGACGGGGAACGCGACCCTGATACGCTCCGTCGTGTCCATGAGGAAGGGGCAGATTGGATCGACCGCTGCTGGACCTACTGAACCGCAGGCGGTGAGGACCGGGATCGGCCGCTCACGGGTGCCCCTGCCCGGCTTCCGAATCGGCAGGTCATCGCGACTCCGGCTGTTCGACCTTGTTCAGGTAGCTGAAATCCATTATACATTCATCTGAACCAAACTGTAGCGTGGTATCAAATGCTAATTGGTGGAAAGATTTTTCGACTGTGCCACCAAAAACTCGTCTATGTCAGCAGAGACGGACAAGCAGGGTCGCCTCTACATCCCCAAAGAGGTACGAGAAAAGTACGGGGAACGGTACCACATCGTGACCTACGAGGATAGAATCGAACTCATTCCGGTCGCAGACGACCCGCTCGCGGCTGTCCGCGCAGCAGCAGGCGAACTCCGGGATGCTTCCGTCGAGGAGATACGAGAGGATATCGAGGGCGAGGCGAAGGCGGAAGCTCGGAGTGAGGGCGGGAGATGACGGTGTACGTCGAAACGGACTTTCTTCTCGCTCTCGCGAAGGACACCGACTGGCTACAGGAGTCGGCGGAAGCTGCGCTTGCTGAACACGAAGTCGAAACGTCGGCGTTCTCGTATCTCGAACTCGTCCTCGCTCGGGAACGCTACGAGTTCGATTACGTTCCGCTCGTGGCCAACCTGCTCGAATTAGTTCCCGTCCGTGACGAGGAGGAGAAACAGGTGGTTCTCAAGGCCGTGAACTACTACGAAGAGGGAATGACTCCGTTCGACGC
>CAYZJQ010000004.1:0-4930 GCA_964478805.1 uncultured Halobacteriales archaeon
CCGGCGACGACACCCAACTCTTGTGCGAGACGCCGGCGCGTCGACATTAGCTGAGACGGACGTCCCCGAACGTGACGCCCTCGTGGCGGGTGTGTGCTCTGCTACCACGCAGCGCTGGTTCTGTCGTGTCTGGTTCCACCGGACGACACGACGCATTCTCGGATCGCCGTGAACCCGAACTCATGGGTATAAATATTCCCCGAGCATACAAATAGATTCTCGTATGCATAGTGGGCATACGCTGCGGCTCGACTCGCAACCTCGACGTGAAGTTCAAGAGCCGAGTGGTGGAACAGTCAGGTATGGACTGTCCACGGTGTGGGACCCCGCTGACGCGGTATGCGTTGGACGGACGCGAGGCGCTCGGCTGTGACGAGTGTGGCTACATTGGCGTTGAGATCGACCACCACGTCGAGCGCCGCGAGAATGAGACGTGGGCCGAGGCACTGGCCCGATTCGACCGACAGCAACGTGAACGCGAGCCGGGCGGCGATGAGGCGTCAGATGAGGACCCGGGAGTGATGTCGACGGAACCGGCTATCGTCCGCGTGGACGAGGCGTAGTCAGTCTTCGTTCTCAGGCTCTGGGGTGGCCTCCTGCCGCTGGGCGCGGCCCCCGCCTTGGTTCTCCTCGGAGCGTGCCGCGACGAGGGCGCCGCGGGCCACGGAGTAGAGCGGGTCTTGTACCTTCGAGACGCTAGAGATGGAGAACGGAATGTCTGCCTCAGCGAACCGCTCCTCGAAGAGGCGCTCGAAGCCGGCCGGCGAGGCCGTCCCGCCCGTGACGACAACGGGCACATCAAGACCTTCCTCGACATCCTCCTCGTTGACCTCCTCTGCGATTTTCTCGATGACGTAGTCGAGCAGATTGTCGTAGTAGATCGACAAGGCACCTTCGACTCCACCGGCGTCGGTCGTGAAGTCGAGCCGAAAGTCGTCCTCTTTGATCGACGTGACTTTGTCGACGGTCTCGCCCGTGGCCGTCGCGGTCTGCTCGTCGATCCAGTCGCCGCCACGAGCCACCGAGAACGTCATCACGGGGACCGCGTAGTAGGAGAGACAGACGTTTGTCATCCCGGCACCGAAAGAGATACCCAGTCCGGTGAAGTTCGAGTCGGCCAGCTCAGAGTAGATGACAGACATCCCCTCATTGATCGGCTCGGGGTCGAAGCCCATATCTCCGAGGAATGACTCAAGCGTCTTTTGATGGTACAGTGTCGATAGATCGGAATCGATCGGATCTGCGGGCGTTGAGTAATAGACACGCTCGCCCGGCTCCTCCGGTTCGCCAAGCACCTGTTCGATGATGAGTTTGATCATCGGGATCGCGGATTTCTCCGAGGAGGAGAGGATGCCTTGGCTCATCGGCCGGCGCGTTTCTTGATTGAAAATATTCGCGAAGTTGAGTGCATCGTCGCCAACGACGTAGACGTCGTCGCCCTTCCGAATGTGGAGGACGTCCGATCGCGAGAGCATCTGCTCCGCCATATCGGAGTAGTCGATCTCGACGAAGGAGTTCCGCTGCTGTACGAACACCGTATCGCTGCCCTCCTGGCGAGCCGAGACGATGTTCATCGTGCCGATGTCAATCCCACGTGCCATACTGAAACCCCAACAGCCACCGATAATAAATCCAACCGACGTATCGAGAAATATGCCGGGGGGGTCAGTCCAAACCCAGCCGGCTTTTGACTTTGTCGACCATACCTTCCTCCTCGCGCTCTCGCTGTTTGTCTTGTTGTTGCTGTTCGCGCAGTTCTGCGAGTGCAGCTGCCGAGTCGTCTGTCGTGCCCTCAGCTCGCGCTTCGGTTGCGTTGCCGCCCCGCATCGCCGCGAGCCCCGACACCGCGGAGTCGACGTCAGACCCTGACGAGCGCACCTGCGTCGCGTTCTCAGGGTCAAACCCCGAGCTATCGACATCGTCGATCTCGTCGGGATTGAGCGAGAGGCGGCGGCTTACATCGGCCTTCTCGACGCCACCCCAAGAGACGTCCGCACCGGCCATCGCCTCCTCGTAATCGCGACGGGCCTGCTCGGCGACCACCTCTTCATTCTCTCCATCTGGTTTTTCGGCTTCGGCCGTGTCAGCAACGACGGGTCCACCGCTGGTCCGCTCGACGTGATAGGAGACGAGCGCTGCTCCAGTCGCCGCGACGACGGTGACGAAACCTGCGGCATAAACAAGGACGCCTTGAAGCGCGTAGTCGGTACCGCTCGTAACGTTCCACTGCCCGGGATAGACGGCGAGGAAAATAGCCGCCGCGATGAGCGTGACCACAACGCCGACTCCAGCCGCGTAAGAGGCCCGTCGGTCCACGGGAAGGAGTACGGTAACCCCAAGCATAAGCACGGGCAGGCTCAGTGCCGCGAAGACGAAGGCGACCGCTCGCAGGGTCCACAGCGGTCCGTTCCCGGCCATCAGTTGCTCGCTGCCGAAGAGCACGAGTCCGACGAGCCCGAGCGCAAACCCACCGATGAACAGCGCAAAGCCGAGGTACACGTCGAGGTCGCGCTCCGGCTCTCCAAGGTAGCGCCGGTAGAGTTCATCCGCGCGGTCGACGAGTGCCGTTCCCTGGTCCATACGTACATTTCTAACCCCCCCGTAATATTCGATGGGGTGGGTTCGACGGCCGAGTCCCTGGCTTGGCTGCTACCAGGTGCCGTGGAAGGTGTCGAACGACAGCGAGTCGAGCGGCTCCTCACCAACGGCGATCTCGTACTCGCCGGGGGTGAGCATCGGCTTCTTGAACTGCGGGCCGTCGTCGGTCGTGATGCGTGGACAACCGGTGTTGACGTACGCGTCGAAGCCGAACTGCGTCAATCGGTCCGGGGTGACCTCGTCCATCGTCAGCAAATAGGCGTCCTCATTAGACTCGACGATGTCGTTCGCAACTTCCCACCGCCCCTGTCCGATCTTGGTACAAAAGACGACACCCCATGTCTCGGCGTCCATGGCTCGGTGAACTGCGCCGTACCGCTGCTTCATGAACTTCTCCGTGTCCGCGACCGTGACGACGTTGTTGACCGGGTCGGCGATGACCACCCGCTTGTCGGGGTGTTCCATTGCCAGCCCGAGTGGGTGAAACTTGCCACCTCCAACGTACAACACCTGGTCGGCGTCGATGTCGGCGCTTGCGTAGTTGCAGCCAAGCACCTGTCCCTCGTGAGTGAGCCGGTCGTCGCCCCGGCGGGTGTGGACGGTGAAGCCGCGCTCTTCTAGCCAAGTACACATTTCGTCAAACTTGTTCATGTGCTGTGCGGTCGTTACCAGTCCCACGTTCGGATCGTTGTTCGGATTCGCGAGTTCGGCCAGTGACTCCTCAAGGATCGGCGTCACCTCGACGTTTGAGAACAGTGGGACGTAGATGATCTTCTCCGACTCCTTCATTGGCGAGTGGCCGAAGTGGACGAACACGTCCGTCCGGCGCATCATGTACGTGTCCAGATCACAGGCACCGTAACAGGGTTGCCCGGAGATGAGGACGCGCGTCCCGTCGGGAAGTAACTCGCGGAGGTCGTCGGCGACGTGTGGGGCACGCCGTTTTAGCCCTTCTGGGAACTGGAGGCCGACCTTCTCCGCCCCCCGCTCCTCAACGGCGTCGACGATCCGGTCGAGTTCGTAATCCCACGTCCGCTCGTGTTTGAGGGCCATCCCGGTGTTGCGGAGGTCACCCTCGGTGTAGTCGTTCGTCGACTCCTGACTCATTACCCGACAGAGCGGCTCCCGGCGGTTAAGCGTGCGGTTCTCGCCCGATACCCGAACGTACCCGACTCGGTGGAGTGACGCAGCGCGTGAACGCGTTCGGCAGACCTAAACGCCGCCGGGGTGAATGTTTAGGCATGAGCATTGACTCCACCGAGACGGAGGCGGATGCGGGGATGGAGGCCGCGGCGCGGGCGACGGAGCTGGCGAGCGATCTTGGCGCAGCCATCGAAGAGTTGGATTCCTACCGTGCGTTCGCTGAGGCGAAGGCAGCCGTCGAGGCAAGCGAGGAGGCGCAGGCCAAAATCCGCGAGTTCGAACAGCGCCGTGAAGAGTTCCAAATGGCGCGCCAGACCGGCGACGCATCGCAGACAGACCTCCGTGAACTCCAGCAGGCACAACAGGAGCTCCACGAGGTACCCGCGATGAGCGACTACCTCGACGCGCAGTCACGCCTCGAGTCCGATCTGGAAGACTTGAACCGGATGATTTCTGCACCGCTGACGGTCGACTTCGGCGAGAAGGCTGGCGGCTGCTGTCAGGACTGACCGACCCGCACCAACGGGTTCTTTCCCCAGACGATAACGACTCCAAGTAGCACTAGGTATGCGAGCAACCCCCACACGAGCACGGCGAGCAGCCACGGCGCGCTCCACCAGGCGAAAAGCCCTGTCGCAACGGTCGCGAGCACAGCTGCCGCACGGACCACGGATCGTTCCCACAGCACCCGCGTCCGCTCGGGGTACCGTAATAGGAGTCGTTCGAGCATTAATGCCCCGACCACACCCGTCACCGCCGCGCGCGGACCGAAGAGCGCGCCGACTTGGCGCGCCTGAATTGATATAGCGACAAGCAGTGTACAGGTCGCAAGCGCGAGGAGACCATCGCGATGGTGTCGGTCCACACCCGACCATTGAGGACGGTCGGCGTCAAGGTGACGACCGATTTTTTACCCCCCGTCGCGGGCGTCGTGTATGGCACACGAGTTTCCCGGCTCGGACTGGGGCGACTGGATTCCTCGGACCATCGAGTCGGCCAAGCCGTCCGGTGTGGCAATCTGGTATCTAGGGTGTAACGGGTTCGTTCTGAAGGCACGCGATGGCACGACGCTGTTCGTTGACCCATACTGCGGGGCGGGCGACCCGCCGCGGACGCTTCGAATGCTCCCTGTGCCGTTTGACCCCGACGATGTTCGTTCGTGTGACGCCGTGCTTGCGACACACGAACA
>CAYZJQ010000004.1:5030-44869 GCA_964478805.1 uncultured Halobacteriales archaeon
CCTGACACTGGCAAGCATGTGCCGACGACGTGGTACTCCGACGAGAACGAGATCGCGGAAGCCGCGACCCAGGTCCGAATGGACCGACTGCTGCCGAGCCACTGGGACATCTGGAAGAATCTCACCGCCGACCCGACCGCACTATGGCCACATGTGCGGTCGTACGAGGCGCCGCGGACCCTCGAACTCGTGGAAATTGGCGATCGAGTGTCGTTGTAAACCGGGTTCGTTTTTATCGTCTCGCCGCAGACACAGGTATGACTACGGTTAGCGTCGCCGTTCCACGGAAAGGACGCCCGCTGGAGGCGGTCCTCGACCGGTTTGCACGCGGTGCTCCGGACACAGTCATCGAGAGCGCTGACGACATCATCTCCATCCTCCGGTACGAGAAAGCCGTCACGAAGGGGAACGCAGAGCCAGACGGTGGCGTCTACGACCGACTGGAGCGGTACAGCGACCCCACGGCTCCACACGAGCCGGAGTTCACCCTCCTGCGCGACGCTCGGCCCGGGATGCCACGCCGGATCGTCTTCGACTCGCTAACCCTCCCGCTCGCAGGCCGAGAGGTTAGGCTCGTTGGCCGCGAGGAACCGTTCCGTGCGCTCCGGAAACACGAGTTCGCCCTCGGCTTCGACAGCGCCGACCTCATCCTTGAAGAGGTCGTTCGTTTGGACGCTGAGCCGCTAACCTCGCTCGCGGACGTGAACGACCGGATCGACCCGCTCGACACCGACGTCCGGCTCGTCGATGGATTAGGCGATACCGTCCACCATACACTGCTCGCGACGCCGGAGGCCATCGGCGATCGGAGGCTCGATCGGACGTTCCTCGCTGAGTACGAGGGTCCGCTGTGCATCTCCCCGCGGTACGAGCGGCTTGTTGAGGCGACGCTCGGAACCGACGCGCTTGGTGGGATCGAGTTCGTCTATCCTGAGCGCGGGGCCGACCGCCAGGAGGAGGCGGCTATCGCAGAGGCCGGGGTCGGGGTGTACTTGACCGTCACAGGCTCGACTGCCCGCGACCATGGTCTACTCGTCGGCGAACGGCTCTTTCCGAGCGAGACGGTGCTGCTCCACAACGCGGCAGAGGCCTCGCCCGCGAGCGAGCAGATCGCCGAGACGCTTTTTGCTGCAGCCGAACCGAACCCGTAGTTCGAATCGCGTTACATTGTCGGGAGGACTTCTTGTGTCCAAAGGGCACAATTGAGCGGTTCGACAGTCCTGCTAATTTCATATCGCAGCATGTACTTTATGAGTCCGTGTGGCGACCGACGCTAATGTCACAAATTTAGGATAAGATAGGATTCAGCCGGTTGATTCCGCGCTCAATCTCGCTTAGAGCAGGGAGTAGATGTGCGTCTCATAGGTCTCTCTGACCTTTCCGCCCCAGTTGTGCGTGTAGGTATCGATGATATCGCTCGCCACGTCGCCCCGGAGGTACTTTACGACACCTCTGTCACCGGTCCTGTCCCGGAGATGGGTGGTGAAGAAGTGTCGGAAGTAGTGAGGTGTGACGTTCTCGGCTGCGTCTCCGCCCACGCGGTGCCAGCCGCGTGATTCGGCTTGGCTCCGGACCACGTTCCGCACCATCTTCGGCGTCAATCGCTGTCCCCACCGGTCACGCGTGCTCAGGAAGAGCGGATCGGCTGGCGAACGGGTGTCTGGTCTGACGGCGAGCCACGCCCTGAGCGTCGCTTTCAGCTCGTCGTCGACAGGAACGACCGTGTCTCGCTTTCGCTTGTTCGAGGCCGTCCGCTCCTCTCCGTTATACTCGTGCCCGCGAGCGGGCTCTCGTGGGACGTAGAGCGTGTCTGGACGGTTCTCCACGGCCGCACGGGGCCGAGCGTCAAACGCCGCTTCGACCTTGGGGTTGTCAAGATGGAGGTCTCGGAGATCGAGGTTACAGAGCTCGCCAACGCGGATTCCGGTCTTAAGTAGGGTTACCACCAAGGCCCTGTCGAGCGGGTGTCGCACGTCGGCGACGAACGCTCGCATCGTCGGGACGTCGATTTCGCGGCGTGCGGGGTCAGTGTCGATCGACTCGTCCATCTCCTCCATCACGAGCGTCATCGGGTTGCCATCGAACGCTTTGACCTGGGCCATGTAGGCGTAGAACCGGTGGAGATAGGAGGCGTACGTGGCGACCGTGCTGGGTGCATGGTCGCCACGCAGGGAATGGACCCACGCCATGCAGTCCCGCTGACCGGCGGTCCGAAAGTCGACGCCACGTGTGGCGAGGAACCGCTCACACCGGCGCAACACCCGCTCGTAGGCGTCCCGCGTCCGCTGGGTCTTCCCGTGGTAGATGATGTCCTGCAGGAAGTACGCCACCGGGTCGTCGACCGACTCGGGTGTATCGTCTTCGACGCTCATCCGTCTATCACGTAGCCGCCTTTGCGGCCGCTGTATTTTACGCGGTTGCTTGACTGGAGTTCGTCGAGTGCCTCCTCAAGTCGGTCCTCGAAGTCACCGGTGAGTCCTTCGACCAGCCCATCCCAGTCGAGTGGACCCTCAGAGTCCAATATCTCTAAAATACGCGGCTCTATGTTGTCTTCGGTCTCTTCAGGTCTACGGTTGGTATCGTTCGACCTCCCAGATTCCTCGACGAACCCTCGCCTGCCCGCTTGAACCATCACTCGAATGAACTCAGATAGGCTCATGTTTAATTCGTCTGCATGATGCTGCCACTCTTCTTTCTGGTACTCTGGAATGTACGTTCGGACCCCCGTACGGTTGTTCTCACTCATTATGAGTCAAGTTGTGATGCTTGGAATGCTGTTCATTGGTCAATAACCTCAGAGTGCTCAAACGATTCTTCCAAGGAACACCGCTCTCGTGGTGAACTCGGCTAAACGTTCGTCGTAACTCACGTTCTCAAAGTTCGACTCGATTCGGTCCAGGTCATTCTAAACCGCACGGGCATAGGGTCACCAGCACGCAGGTCTGTTCTCAAGACCGAGATAGTGGATTTCTCAAGACCGATCCAATTGTACGTTCCTGTGCCGATGGACTCTAGACGCCACTCTGTTTGACGAATATCGGTGGGACAACTTCGCTCGTAAGCGTCCTGCGGGTATTCATGGGGTAGATGCTTTGTCAGCCTCCGTTCGACGGTAGTTTCCCCACGTCTCCCCCCGGAGTTGCACCCCAAAGATGCCGCTCCACCGGAATCCTCGCGAGCGGAGTCGTAGACGTTCTTCATGAACCAACCATCTCTGTGGCTCCACTTCAATCTGTGTCAGACACGACGATAATCTCACTTATCTTCCAGTGTGATACTGGAAATCTGCAACTTATCTCGTTTTATGGTCCTAAACTGGGATCAGTTAGTACTGTACAAGACGATATATTAGTCAATCTTGCCATGCTAACACTCCACCCAACTCCGGCAATCGTGAACCTACATGAACGTTTATAATAGTCTCCGCCTTGGGTAGGGATCCGACACGCTCGCTGTAGGCGTACGCCACTGGTTCTCTCCTGCCTATAGTACCGTGTTCTCCCCTGCCCACAGTACCGTTTCCGAGCACGCTGCGACTCCATCTAACGCCGATAACACGCACTACCGCCACAGAGCCCCGGACCCGACCGACGATATTGATCCGATTAGCCTGATAATGCCCGGTGACGACATCCGGACCGACGGCGGCCAGATCTCTTCATGAGAGCGACCCACGACCGACCGCTTCGCACCGATTACACCACCGGATACGACCGTGGAACGGGGGAGATCGAGGCGATGGTCGAGGATACCCGCTGAATTTTCGGCAGACCTAAAAACTCGTGCTACCCGCTAGTACTCGTGAGCGAAGCCTACACGTTCGACGACTTGAGTGTCGTCATGGGCACGTACAACGAGGCCGCCGCCATCGCGACCGTGCTCGACGACATCGACCGCGTCACCGACGGTCGCGCCGAGGTCGTCTGTGTCGATGGGAGCGACGACGAAACGCCCGGAATCGCCCGTGAACACGGCGCACGTGTCATCGAGCAGGAGCCACAGGGGTACGGATACGCGGTCAGAGCAGCCTTACATGCGGCCTCACGGCCTGTTGTCGTGACCACCGACTGTGACGACACGTACCCGATGGACGCGCTGCCTCGGTTTCTCGAACTTGTCAACGAGGGGTATGATGTCGTCTCGGGCGATCGGCTCTACCACGGCGCCGACGCAATGCCGGCGTTCAATAGGTTCGGCAACCAGACGTTCGCCGCCGTGGCGTCGGTGCTCACCGGTGAACGGCTCCATGATACCACGACCGGGATGCGCGCGTACCGCGAGGAGGTGATCAGAGGAATCGAGTGGACGGAGAACACCGGCCTTTCCGCCGAACTGCTCATCAGGCCAGTGTGTCGCGACTACGAAGTCCACGAAGAACCAATCCAGTACGCCGAACGTGCCGGTGAGACAAAGCTCGACCCGCTGGCTGGCGGATACGCTATCGCCAAGTCCATCATCAAGGTATCGTTGCAGGAGCGATTCCGCTGAATCTCGGTAAAAACAACACTGTGTTGTTTGTTTGTAGAGTCTTGCTCCCGACTCGTAAATCATATGCTGCTATATCGAAATGGCGTCCTCGCCGACTCCTGATTTTGTCAGATTCAGAACCATTTGACGGGGCTACCCACGGTTCGTGAGTGAACTGGAAAACCGCGCCGGGCCGCTCGGTGTGCGGCCAGCCGCGGCCGTGGCGGGTCAGCGACTCCGGGGATCGAGCGCGACGACGAGGCCGTCTCCGACAGTCTTGAACGACAGCACGGTCAGCGCAAGGGTTGCGACCGCGAACCCCGAGACCCACCACTTCGCCAGCATCGGCACGTCCCCGCGGATCGTCCCGCGGGCGATGATGTTGCCAAACGACTGGAGGTCGAACGCCTCCAAGCCCAGGAACGCGATGCCGGCCTCGGTCAACAACAGGACCGGGGCCTGCTGACTGGCGACGGGGACCGCCACAGAGGACACCGCGGGGGCGACGTGCTTCCGGAGAATGTAGCTCCGCTCGCCGCCCAACGCTCGCGTTGCGACGACGAAATCCGCACTGGCAAGACGGCGCGCCTCGCTCCGGACCACCCGCGCAGTACCCCCCCACCCGAGAAACCCGAATAGTACCAGGATGAGGAGCAGTCCTTCGTTGAACAGGAAAATGAAGAGGAGGTAAATGACGAGTGGCGGCACTGCGTCCTGCACCTCGACCAGCCGCATGACCGCTCGGTCAACCCAGCCGCCGAGGTAGCCGGCACCGACGCCGACCACGAGAGCGATGGGAAGAATGAATGACAGCGAGATGGCCGCCACATAGACGCTGACATGGAGTCCGTGCAACAGCAGGAGTTCAAGTCGGTAGCCGTTGAGGTCGGTCCCAAGCGGGAATCGAAGGCTGCCGTGACACCGACCATTGGTGACTTCACCCGCACATTGCGAGACATGCTCGGCCGAGATGGAGCCAAACAGCGGCGGCTGGTTCGCGTGCAGGAAGTCCAATTCAAGCCCAGGCGCGACCACAAAGCCGACCGTCCCGAGCAGGTACGCGGCAACCAACCAGCCGAGTCCAAGGACCGCGGCTGGGCGGCGCCGGAACCGCATCCAGACCTCTGCGGCACGCTCACGCGCTGCGACGACCGGCACCACGACGTATCCGAGGAGAATGACGTTCGACGCGATGAACAGCCAGTCCAGGGGCCGGGCCAACCAGGTGCCGATGGTATAGCCGTCCCTGACGGTGAGGTCGTACCAGGCGATGACACCGACCAGTACCAGTCCGAGGAGAACCGCCGGGAATCGGACCCGGCGCCACGTTGGGAGGGCCATCTACCGACTTTCGAGAGTGTCTGGCGAATAAAACTTATCACGACGAAAGGCAAGAAGCGTGTGTGCGCCGCCCGAGCACCCTGTTACCCTCCCCTCGACCGTGAGCGCCCGTCGTCGGCTGTTGACGCGGCTAATTGTCAGCATCCTCGCCGTTTACCTCGTCGTTACGGTCACGTTCGCGATCGTCGTCTGGGCTCCAGACACAAACCTACGCGGCATCCTCGGAACCGCTGCGTACTCAGGGGCGTCCGTTGAGGAACTCGAGACCATCCGGAGTACGTATCTCGAAGCCCGAGGGCGCGATACGCCGTTACTCGACCGCTATCTGGACTGGCTTGTGGACATCACACTGTTTCGTTGGGGGGTTTCTCCGAGTCAGGGCGAGCCCGTCACGGCGATCCTCGGAAGTGCCGTCGGTCGGACCGCCGCCTATCTCGTACCCGGGACGTTCGCCGCGTGGACACTTGGGACCGCGATAGGGCTACGCTCAGGGAAGAACCCTGGGGCCGTGAGCGGGGTTGCCGGCCGGCTCGGGAGCTACCTCCTGTTGGGCTTGCCGGCGTTCTGGCTTGCAAGCCTCGCGCTCGCGGTGTTGCTGCCGACCGACGTGAGTGGCGGCCTCGGGACGCCGGATGAAACGCTCGCCTGGACGGTGCTTGCACCCGCCGGCGTCGTTGCTGCAGGACTGCTCGCGGGGCAGGTAAGCCTGACGCGCTCGCACAGCGAAGCACAGTTCGCGGCCGACTACGTTGATTTCCTGCGCGCGAAGGGCCTCTCCGAGTCGCTCGTCTCCAGGCGGGTTCTCCGGAACGTGCTCATCCCGGTGTTGTCGCTCACCGCCGCCGAACTGTTCTCGGCATTGGTGCTCACGGTCGTCGTCGTCGAGACCGTGTTCGGTATCGAGGGGATTGGCTGGCTCACCGTAGTCGCAGCTACCGAGAACGATATCCCGCTCATCCTCGGGACAACGCTGGTCCTCGTCACGGTCGGGGTGGGGGGTGGACTCGTCGCCGACGTGGCGAGTGCGTGGCTTGACCCTCGGTCGGACTCCGTTTAGCCCACCCGCTGGGTCACGTTGACGCCCGTAAGGTAGTCGCCTCCCTCAACGTACATTCCCTCATGGCCGCAGTCCGTCGTGAGCCGGCAGACCTCAACTTCGGGCGGCCAGATGAGGCGGACGGTGTCGCCGCGTTCCTCGACGGCGACCTCTTGTCGGTAGGTGACCGTCGCCCCGCCAGCCTGGACGTAGGTCACTGCAACGACGACCTCTGCTGTGTCTTCGAACGTAACGACGCCAATCCCACGCTTATCGAGCTCCTGCGAGACAACCCGGACCCGCCCAGGTTCGAGCACCCACGAGACGGCGAACCGTTCGTCGGGGGTGGCGGTTACATCGTATGTGACCGCGTCATTTCCATCGTTGATCCTAACGGTCGACGGTCGTCCGACGACCCCCGTCTCAAAGGTCACCTCATGACGCGTCCCCGAGCGAATCTCGAGCGGCTGGAGGCCAGCGACGATCTCGCCGCGCGGGTTGCCAGTCCATTCACCCCGGTACGTGTAGCGGTACAGGTCGTAGTCGGCGTACGCATCGGCGACGCGGAAGTCGTCGTCCGGCGCGCGGTCGAGAACGTACACCGTCGGGCCGTCGAGTCCGGCGTCGTTGTACAACCACTGGAACGGGTGGCCGAGCCACTCGCCGTACGGCGTCGGGACATACACGACGCCCTCGGGCTCGCCGCCAGCAAAAGGCTCATACGCGTTCTCGAACCGTTCGGTGTAGCGGGCGTTCTCGCTCATTGGCCCGTCGAGTGCGGCGACTTGTACGCCGCCGGCACCCGGGGCGACAAGAAGGAGAAGCCCGATAAGGACGGTGAGCCCACGGCGACGACCGAGGCGGGGAACAGTGATTGCCCGGAGCCGCCGCCACACCCACACCAAACCGGCCCCACCAAGAGCTGACAGCGGGAGCAGCAGGTCGTAGTGGTAGAACGGCCCGAACTGCGCGATCAGGCCATCAGTTGGGTCTGACAGGTCCGCAAGAACGTTTAGATTCCCCCAGAAGCCGACGTTCCCGACAACGACCGACATAAGAACGCCGACGAACAGCAGACGCAGGGTTCGGTCGGGGAGCGGGCCGTCGTTGGTCCCTTCGTGATCTCCTGTCAAGCGCCGACCAATGAACAGTCCGCCCCCGACCGTCGCGGCCACCGTCCCGAGTGGCGGCACCGCGACGAACCGTGTCGCCAGCGTCCACAGCACCCGTGCGTTCGCCTCTAGCGCCAGCGTGAGCGTGTAGTCACGCTCGTACCCGAGGATTGCCCGCCTGCCGAAGCCGATGCCGTCCTCCGGAGCAAACTCGAGGAACGGAAATGTCAGCGGGTCGCCCACCACGACGGCGTTGTACGCGAGCGTCAGGCCGACGAAGCCAATACCGAGCGTCGCGACCGGAAGGAGGACGGCGAGCCGATGCCGCAGTTGCTCGCGTCGGGTCCGTGCCGCCCACAGCAACCAGCAGGCATGTGCGATGAACGGAATCCCAAACAGGACCGCAGTGTACGGCCGCGCGAAGAACGCAAGGCCGACAGCTGTCCCGGCGACGGCACTCCAACGAAGCTGCCCCGACCGGACCGCCCGCAGGTAACTGTACGCGAAGGTGAGGTTGAGCAATGTCGTCGGCGCGTACGGCAGAAACACGCTTGTGGTGAGTAAAAACAACGGCGAGGCCACAACGAGGCACGCCGCGACGATGCCCACGGATCCGTCGTAGGCCGCCCGCACAAGGAGGCCGACCAGCACAACGACGCCGACCCCGATGAGTGCGAGGACGAGCCGCGGGGTGCCGATTGCAACGCCCGGTGCGAACATCGCCGGAACGACTGGCTGGTATTTACTATAGAGCCGACTGCCGTCCTCAACGAAGAACCACCAGTGAAAAGCGTCGGTAACCGGCGTTGTAAACCAGAGTTTTCCACTGAGCAGGAGCCGTGCGTGCTGAAGATAGACTCCCTCGTCATGGTTTGAGGAGTGGTACGGAAACAGTTCGCTCGCAACGACGAACACGATGATGCCGGCGAGTGCGGCAACCGTCACGAGCGCCAGGGTGTCGCGGTCGGGGCGGTCCATCTACGCGCTGGCGCCGCGGTCGGGATCCCGCTTCGCCCTCGGCGTGCCTGCCGTCGTTGAGGCGGTGAGGGCTCGACTCATTCTCCTCCCCCGCTCGGTCGCCCGCGGCTCCCCTCCGGGAACCACGCGAGGTCGTGGTCGGCCGAAAGGTCGACCGTGACCGGCTCGTCGATCGGCACCTCCGCCGCGTGATTGTGCATGCAACCGACGACGTCGCCGGAGTCGAGCTCGACTCGGTAGAGCACAGTTGGTCCGAGGTATCGGCGGTGGACTACCCGGCCGTTCGGTGTTTCATTGGCCGCGGGTCGGCGCGCCTGTAGGTCGTCGGGCCGCACGAGCACGTCCACCTGGGTGCCGTCGTACTCGTCGGTGAGTCCGTTCACCGACGTGAGCGGGATCATGCCGACGCCCGTCTCGACGCTGTCGCCACGGACGCGCCCCGACAGGAAGCTCGCGTGGCCGAGGAAGGCAGCGACGAACCGCGACCGCGGTTGCTGGAAGACGCCCTCGGGGGTGTCGACCTGCTCGAGTTGGCCATTGTGCATGACAGCCACACGGTCGGAGATGGACATGGCCTCCTCTTGATCGTGCGTGACAGAAACCGCGGTGACACCGGCCTCTTTCAGGATCGCACGCACCTCTTCGCGCATCTCGACGCGGAGGTCGACATCGAGGTTCGAGAACGGCTCGTCCAACAGCAGCAGGTGTGGTTCGGGCGCGAGCGAGCGAGCCAGCGCGACGCGTTGCTGCTGGCCGCCAGACAGTTCTCCAGGCTGCTTGTTGCCGTGATCGACCAGTCCAACGAGTTCGAGCAGGTCGTCGACGCGACGCTCTCGATCCGACTCGGCGGCGTCCGTAAGTCCGAACGCAATGTTTTCGCGGGCCGTCAGATGTGGAAACAGCGCGAACTCCTGGAAAACGACGCCCACGTCACGCACCTCCGGTGGCTCGAAGTTGTCGCCCGTGACTGGACGGCCGTTTAGCCGGATCTCCCCGTCCGATGGCCGTTCGAGTCCAGCGATGAGCCGCAGTGTCGTCGTTTTCCCACAACCAGACGGCCCGAGAAGCGTGAGTAGCTCGCCCTCGCGGACAGTCAAAGAGAGGTCGTCGATGACGGTCGTGTTGCCGTAGCGTTTGCTGATGTCATCGACCTCAAGTACTGGGTGGCTTTGCTTTTCTTCTCGTGGCGCACCAGTGGTCGTCTCACCACGGTCCTGCCCGTAAAGATCACTCGACATCGTACCCCTCCATCCGGAGTATCAAAAGCATCGACAGCGCGGAGACGCCGAGCAGGACGAACGCAGGGAGTGCGGCCTGGCCAACGTATCCGGAGCCATAGGCAGTCCAGACCCGCGTAACGAGCGTGTCGAACCCGGCCGGTCGGAGCATCAGCGTTGCTGGAAGTTCCTTCATGGTAGTGAGGAAGACCAGGGCGGCGCCCGCGGCAACGCCCGGGGCGACCAACGGCAGCGTCACGTCACGGAACGCCTCTGTCGGCGAGCGCCCAAGCGTGCGGGCCGCCTCGGGAAGCCGGCCGCTCACCTGTTCGACAGCAGCGCGCGAAGAGCCGACTGCCTGCGGGAGGAAACGGACCACGTATGCGAAGATGAGAAGCGGCAGGAGTACAAGCCCGTTGCGATAGAGCGAGCCGCCGTACTGCGCGCCAAAGAAAACCAGTGCCAGCCCCATCACGACGCCGGGGACCGCGTAGCCGACGTACGATGCCCGTTCTACGAACCACGTGATGGGGTGTGAGTAGCGGGCCGCGAGATAGGCAATAGGGAGTGCTGCCGCGCCGCTGAGCAATGCTGCTGCCCCCGCGATGGCGACGCTGTTGGTGACATACGAGAGGTCGAAGGCGAACGACCCCGTCGTCGGCTGGCCGGCTTGGACGAGCCATGTCGTCAACACACCGAGCGGCACTGCAAGCGCGAGCACCACGACGCCGAGACACGCAAGGGCAGCAGGCCAGCGCCACCGCCCCAGTCGCAGCGGTGCCGTTCGAGTGTTCGGCGACTCTGAGGTAACACCTGCCCCCCTTACGCGCGATTCGACAGCCAGAATAACCGTTGTGACGACGACCAGTTGGAGTGACAGCATCGCTGCAAGGTCGCGACCCCCGCCAAGCACATCGCCGTACACGGAGTAAATGACGCTCGTGAACACGCTGTATCGCATGATCGCGGGCGTCCCGAAATCTGAGAGCGCGTAGAGTGCGACCAGCAGCGCGCCCGCCGCCACGGCCGGCCGAATCTGCGGGACCGTCACTCGCCGGAACGCCGCCCACCTACCGTGACCGAGCGTGCGAGCCGCGTCGACGAGCGTTGTGTCCATCGACTTTAGCGCCGCTCTCGTCGTGAGAAAGACGTACGGGTAGGTGTACAGCGTCAGGACCAGAACCGTCCCGCCGAGCCCGTAGATTGAGGGAAGCGTCTCGACGCCGATCGGCGCGAGGATGTCTTGAAGCGTGCCCTTCGGGCCGAACGCCGAGACGAACGCGAACGCACCGATATACGAGGGGATCACCAGCGGCATCGCAAGCAACACGGTCAGCGGCCGGCGGAACGGCATCCTCGTCCGGACCGTGAGATAGGCGGTCGGAACGCCAACGAGCATGGAGCCGATGGTGACGCCCGCGACGAGGAAGCCGCTGTTGACAAACACCTCTACCGTTGTCGGTGCGGTGATGAGCGCGAACGCACCGTCGGCGTCGAGCGCATTGGCGACGACCCACACCAGCGGTGAAAGGACGGCGGCGGCGAGTGCGCCGGCCAGCAGAGTGAGTCCGAGCGGGAGCGACCCCTCCTCACTGCGGTCGAACAGGGCCGTGAGGTCGCTCGCGCTCGTCGCCATCAACTAGACGTTAAGCCCCGCCTCCCGCATCAGCTCGAGCGTCGGCCCGAGATCTGAGAGCTGCTGGAGTTCGAGGTCCTCCGGCGGATTTAGCTCATCGATGGTCGGTAGCTCGATACTTCCTGGCTGAACCGGCTCAACCTCCGGAATCATCGGGTACTCAAACGTAGTGGTCGCGAAGTACTCCTGGGCCTCCGCCGACAGCAGATGCATCACAAAGTCGTGCGCGAGCTCCGAGTCGCTGGCGGTGTCCACCGTCGCTGCGCCCGCGACGTTGAAAATCGCGCCAGCATCGTTCTCGGTAAACGCGAGGTCGATAGGGGCGTTCGGCCGAGCGTCGAGCACGCGTAACGTGTAATAGTGGTTGGCGAAGCCCGCGCCGAGTTCGCCGTCCGCAACCGCTTGGACAATAGCGAATTCATCGCCATAGGTCGCCACACCGGACTCTTGCATCTCGTTCAGCCACTCGACCGCGGCTTCGCGCCCGCTGAGGATGCGCATCGCGGTGACGAACGCCTGGAACGAGCCGTACACCGGCGCCCAGCCCATTTGATTCTCGAAGCGCATCTCTCCGGGAAAGGCAAACACATCTGTCGGGATATCGTCCTCGTCGTACTGGTCGGTGTTGTAAGGGATAGTTCGCGCGCGGCCAGATGTCCCCGTCCAGCGACTTTGCCCGTCTTGGTAGGCGTCAGGCACGAGGCTGGTCACGCGCTCGGGCAGCGTCATGGTACGGCCCTCGGCGGCAAGCGCACCGAGTGCACCCGCGTTAACCGAGTAGAACACGTCGGCTGCGGAGTTCTGTCCCTCAGTGAGGATGCGATTGACTAAGTCGGTTGATCCCGCGTAGCGGACACGCAGGGTCAGGTCGGGATACAGCTCCTCGATGAAGCCGATGAGCTCGCCGACGAGCGCCTCACCCCGACCGGAGTAGATGTTCAGTTCGCCTGAGAGGTCCGGCAGCTCCGACATGGGGACCCCACCCGGTGGCGCACGCCCCTCACGCCCCGAGCCAATCTGGCCCGGGCTGTCGTCGGTGTCGTCGCCGGTTCCGCCGTTTCCGTCCGTCTCGGTGGATGTTCCGGCCTGATTCCCACAACCGGCGAGCCCAACCGCGGCAGCCGTGCCGAGTCCGGCGAGGTAGCGGCGACGTGTCCGTCCGTTCACGTCCGATTTAGGGGACCCTAATTCTGATAACGCTGTCGGTCGCGTCGCGTCGTCGTCGTCAGTCATCGGCGGCCACCTCCGCGGGGGTCGTGGCCGTGGCATCCAGCACGTCCAGTGCCGCCAACCAATCACGCATATGCTCGCCGACGAAGTTCAGGAATTCCCCGTTAGTCCACGCCGAGAAGTCGGTCTCGGCGAGTTCGTCCGCCATGGCAGCAAACGCGAGATGGTAGGTTTCGGCGTCGCTTGTCCCCGCGGCTGCGGGTGTCACGTTGTGGACCACTTCCCAGACGTGTTCGTTCAACTCAAGGGCGGGTACCTCGTTGTTGAGGTCATCGAAGGTTGGCCGTGGCGCCTTATTATGCTCGCACAGTGGCGTCCCCGTCAGGATCGCGTCGCCGGCGATGTCGGCGGCGCGTTTCAGGAACACGCCCGACCAGATGTCGTCGAACCGACCGACGTCCCACTCGTTGTCGTCCATCGGCAGTTGGTAGAACGCGGGAATGACTTTGCGACGGAAGGCGAGGTTCATCGAGCAGACGGTGAGATAGTTGTCCTCGGCGGCGACGAAGTCCCCGCCGTAGTCCTCGGCGGTCGTTCGGGTTTGAGCCTGTCCTTCTAAGTCGCCATCCATCAGAATCCGCACCGCATCGAGATCGGGGACGTTCGTCCAGAGACCCTGAGAGGCGACCACATCCCCTCGCTCGAGATTGGTCGTCGACTCTATCACGGTTTCGTCCATCGCCGAGTACGGATAGCCGCGAGGATAAAGACCGTGTTCGTCGTAGTTCTGGTAGAGCACGTTCACCCATTGCTCATCGGAGGCCACCGCCGAGACCTCACCCTCCCGTGCGAGGTTAGCGTAGTGGCCACCGAAAAAGTCGCTGTCGTGTGGGAGCGTATCGTCGTCGATGAAAAAGCCGTACGCGAAGTCGTTGGCCCACATGTACAGCAGGCCAAAGGATGTCTCAGCGTGTGAGGCTGCAGGGACGATGTGGCCGTACTCGCTTATTCCCTGCTCAGCGTACCATGACTCGCGGGCAGTGCCGTCGAAGATGGCGCCCTCAACGCCGAGTTCGTCAAGCATGGCCGCCATCTCCTCAGTGGCACAGAAGTCTTCCGTGACCAACAGGAAGAACAGCCGATCGGCATGGCCGTGTTCGCGGGCGTTCGCGACGTACTCGCGGACGCACTCCCATTCGCGGATCGTCGGGACGATGACACAGGTGTCTGGCATTGAATAGCGGTTGTTTAGGCGGCCCTAAAGGGTGTCGATGTTTAGGCGGCCCTAATACCTGGTCTATCCGAAGGGTTACATCATGCGGCCGTGACGCCGTGATATGACCGACGTGGCAATCATCGGAACCTCCATGACCCGGTTCGGCGAGCGGGACGGATGGGTGCGCGACCTGCTCGCGGAGGCCGGCGAGGCCTGCTTGGAGGACGCCGGCGTCGCCCCCGACGCCGTCGACCACCTCTACGTATCGAACATGGCGAGCGGCGAGTTCGAGGGGCAGACTGGCGTCCCGAACATGCTCGCCCACGACCTCGGCGTGGTCCCCGCGTACACTCAACGAATCGACCAAACCTCATCCTCCGGTGGGGCAGGAATTTATGCCGCCTGGCAGTCCGTCGCTGCCGGTGCGAGCGACTGCACCCTGCTGGTGGGTGGTGAGAAAATGACCCATCGGACGACTAGTGAGGCGACTGATATTATCGCGTCGCTCACCCATCCTGTTGAGTACAAACACGGCGTCACGCTTCCCTCCTTCGCGGGGTTGACTGCGCGGGCCTATCTGAATGAATACGATGCCCCCCGCAAGGCCCTTGCGGAAGTTGCGGTGAAGAACCATCGGAACGGCGTCGACAACCCTCATGCCCAGTTCCGCAAAGAGATCACCCGCGAAACGGCGCTTGAGTCGCCGCTGGTCGCCGACCCTCTCCGACTGTACGACTTCTGCCCCATCACCGACGGATCGGCCGCCCTGCTGTTCGTCCCTGCCGAGCGAGCGCACGAGCATGCCGATGAAGTCGTTGAGGTAGCGGGCGTCGCCGGCGCGACGGACACTCACGTCGTCCACGAGCGAGCAGACCCGACGACGATGGGCGCGGTCGTGGAGTCGGGTCAAAAGGCGTTCGAACAATCCGGCTACACTCCCGAGGATGTCGACGTCGCGGAGCTGCACGATATGTTCACTATCCTTGAGTTCCTCCAATACGAGGACCTGGGGTTCGCCGAGAAGGGGAGCGCGTGGGAGGACGCACTGGCCGGGGTGACTGCCCGAGATGGCGCCTTACCTATCAACACCTCGGGCGGGCTGAAGTCGAAAGGCCATCCCCTCGGCGCATCGGGGGTCGCTCAAGCGCACGAATTATACCAACAGTTGCGCGGACGGGCCGGCGACAGACAGGTCGACGCCGAGGTCGGACTCGCATGCAACGTCGGCGGCTTCGGTAACTGCGTCACCACTACGATCCTAGAGGTGTCGGGATGAGCTTCGACGCTGGTCGGTGCCCGAGCGACCACCTGACCTACCCGCCACACCCGCGCTGCCCGGAATGCGGTGAACCGCAGGAGGGGACCGTCGACCTGACGGACGAGACGGCGACCATCGTCACGTGGACGACCGCATACGCGCCGCCGCCGGGGGTCCGCGAGCCGAACACGCTCGCGATCGTCGCGTTTGATTGTTTTGACGTCCGTGCGCTGGGGCAGGTGACGACCGACGACGTCGCCGTTGGTGACCCTGTCCGTCCCGTTTATGTCGAAGAGCTGCGCGACCCCGAGGCGGGTATCCGCGAACCAGCAAGCCAGGCATGGAACGGCTACCGGTTCGAGCCGATCGAGTAGAGCCGTCTGTTACTCCCCCTCGTCGTCGTCCCCGTGGACTTGACGGCGGATGGTGTCGAGCTCGGCGTCCACGTCGACGGTCGGCTTCCCGTCGGAGTCCCCATCGGCTGTTCTGTCGCTGGCGTCGGTGACTGGGATCGCCGTGCTGCCGTCGGTCGGGGACGGCGACGACGGCCGTGAGCCGTCACTCGATTCAGCCAATCGGTCATCGATTTCTGCGCGGAGCTCGCGTGCCTGTTCGAGCAGTTGCCGGGCGTCTGGATCGGTCGGTGTCCCGCGGACAGCATCGGTTACTTCAGAGAGCGTTCGGTCGAGTGCCGTGAGGGCAGTCTCACGACTCTTAATCGACCGAGGCTCGGAGTCGCGGCCCTCAGCGATGCGGATGGCGCCGCCGATTGCCTCGAGCAGCCGAATGTTTGCTTCCAGCAACGCCACTGTCGTCGGGATTGCGTACTGTTCCGTGAACTGGAGAAATGCCCGACCACGGGATGGCTCTTGGTCGACGCGCTGCTCTAAGGCCGCCAGCGTCTCGGCGAGGTCGGCGACCAGCGGCTCCAAGTCGTCGGTGCTGTCGCTCATATCGAACGGGAGGCGTCCGACGCGGTAAAACGCTCCCCCGGGTTAGCCAGGGAGAACGCTTATAATATACTGCTCCAATTAACTGAAACAATGGGTGTCGAACCGGAGGGGGAGACCACGAGTTTCACCCGAGCGCTCGCCTCACTGAAACGCGAGGGGAGCAACCTGCTCGTCGTGGGAGATGCAGCCGATACGACTCACGCTGCTGCTTGCGATCGACTGTTAGGTGACACTGACGGTAACAGACAGCGAACACTCGTCACGACGGACCGAGGAGCGTGTGCTCGTGAGTGGACTCTGCCGTACGATGCGACCGAGATACGCTATGCGACCGCGACCCGGAGCGCGGCCACGGCTGTGAGCGAGCCCTCGGTCGCCCAGCGAGTCCACGACCTTTCGACGCTCGGAGAGAACGTTGCCGAGGCTATTCGGACGGCAGACCGACGCACAGGCGGCTTGGTCCCCGCGCAGTTTCGTCTGTGTATCGACTCGTTGGAGCCGCTCGTGGATGTCCACTCCGAACGATCGGTGTTCCGGTTCCTCCACGCGACCACGAACGAGGTACGCGCCGCGCGAGGAATGGGCCACTACCACCTCCCGCTCCCCCCCACCGACGACGCGATCCGGACCGTCGAGCCGCTCTTTGACGCCGTTGTTGAGGTGCGCGACGACTCCGACGGCGCGCAACAGCGATGGCGGCTCATCGACTCGCAGGCTGACACCGAGTGGCTTTCGCTCTGACACGTTCCGTTTAGGCCGTCCAAAACCCTTTAGTCATTAGGCCCGCCTAAAGATCTGTATGGAACTACAGGACGGCGACGAGGGCTCGGCGGCTCCCGACAAGCCGGCGGTCGCGCTCGCCGCACACTGCACCTCGCCCGACCGAACCGTTTTCACCGAACCAGGTAATCCGGAAGCCTGGATTTCGACGGATCACACCGTCGTCTGTGACGACTGATACTCGATACGCTGCTCGCGTTCGGTTTTCGTGATGGTAGCGCCACTGCGTGGTCGAAAGAACTGAGAAAGTCGTCCGTTTTCTCCCCGATCCGGTTTAGTTGAGCGCGTCGTCCAGCACGAGGCTGTCGTCCTCAAGATAGTGCTGGAAGTGGTGGGCGTGCTCCTCAACGAGTTCGAGGTTCCGCCGCAGCGTCTCACCCGTGGTGTAGTCACCGAGATCCTCGACAAGCGCGATGTGATCGCGCATCTGCTCGATCATGTCCCCGAACATCTCCATGTCGTTCGCGAGTGACGTGCGGATGTCGAAGACGTCGTCGGCTTCCGGTTCGACAGGCGCATGCGCCTCGTAGTTCGCGCCACCCGACAGCGGGACGCCGCCAAGCGCCTGGGCGCGCTCCGCGAACTCGTCTGCCGCCTCCTCGAGGTCCTCTGCGACCTCGCCGAGATAAACGTGGATGTCGCGGAACTCTGCACCCTCGACGTTCCAGTGGTGCTTCTTGATTTGATGGTAGGCAACGTACGTCGCCGCGAGGTCGGTGTTCAGCGCATCGATGACCTGCTCTGCCTTCGCCTCATCGAGTCGCAGCGCGTTCTCCTCGATCTCGCCTGCCTCCTGCCGTACCTGCTCTTGTTGGGTGCTCATCTCGTCGTCTAGTACTCCCGCCAGTGACTTAATCCTTTACCCTGGAAAAAAGGATATTTGTCGTATGTTAACTTGGGTTTCTTATTCGGAAACATCCGGGACGGAGATACCCACCAGATCCCGCTGGCGGGCTAGAATCTCCGGATCGAGCGGGACAACTAATTCGTCTGGCGAGTGTGCGAGCCCGGCTGCAACGACTCCGTCAGGGCGGGCAACGAGCGACCGACCGGCGTATTCGACGGTCGGCGCCCCGGAGAGTTCGCGCCGGCCCGTGCGTCCACAGGCGACGACCCACCGGACGCCATCGAGCGCTCGGCCACGCACAAGTAGCCGCCAGTTCGGCGCGTGGGTCGCGGGCCAAGCGCCCACGGCGAACAGCGTGTCCACGCCAGCCTCGAGGAAGGCTGCGCTATCGTGGACGAAATTCAAGTCGTAACATGTGACGAGTCCCGTTCGCCCGACTGGTGTGTCGACGACGACTCGGTCGTCACCCGCGGCGAAGACCGTCCGTTCGCCGCCCCACAGGTGGCGCTTCCGGTAGTAGGTGGCCGCACCGTCCGAAGAAAGGTAGGCAGTCGTGTTGTACAGTGTCTCACCCGCGGCCTCGGCGAAACCGGCGACAAGTGCCGTCTCGTGGGTCGTCGCAAGCGCGCGGAGGCGGTCGAGTACTGAGCCGTCGCGGGCTAACGCGACATCACCTAAGCGTTCGTCGGCCACAAACCCCGTGAGTCCAAGCTCGGGGAATAGCGCGACATCGACTCGCGCAGGAAGGTCCTCAAGCCGGGATGCGACAGTGTCGACGTTCGCGGCTGTGTCGAGGTCGTCAACCTGGATCTGGCAGACGGCCACGGTCGGCTCCATGTGCGTCCATTGGGGTCTGGATGTAAACTTCCCGGGAACTATGACCGCTCGCGGCCTGGCATAGCACGTGAATCAGATGTATTCACTGCTCGGCCGGGGACTGAAGTGGAGCTACGAGCGGTATGGTATCAAGGGAGCTGTCGGGTTCCTCGCCGTCGTGAGCGTCGCGTACTACCTCGCTAGCGACCGGCTCGACCGTGTATTCGGTGTGGGGCCGGATTAACGCGCCAACAGCAGCGGGGCACGGTCCCCGAACACTGCCGGCTCTTCCCGCCCGGCCGCGTGCCGACGCGCCTGACGGTTGTGAAGCGCCCGCAGTGCTGCGATTTCATTGTCATCAAGTCGCATTTGTGTTGCGAACTCCGTCCAGATATTTGAGTCGACCACGAGGTAATACGCGTCGTCGGTCCGTGCAACAAGCGGGTCGTACGCGAACGTGCGGCGCCATTCGAAAACGAGTTCATCAATCCCCGGGACGCGGGCGGCGTACTCGTGGTGGCGCCTGACCAGCGCGGCGAGCACGCCGGCGTCGAACCCGTGTTCGGCGGCGACGCGAGCCACGAGCGCTGGGTCAAAGGGGGTGAGCGGATCAGTCACGGTGTCGGTCTAGTCTCCGGTGGCAAAGTGAGTACGGCTCTTCGGTCGCGTTAACGCTTTGACCTCTCGCCGGTCATAGATCGGTGTGCGATACTTCGAGGACATCGAGGTCGGAGAGGTCGCAGAATTCGGTGACCACACAGTCACCCGTGAGGAGATTGTCGAGTTCGCCGAACAGTTCGATCCGCAGCCGTTCCATATCGACGAGGCAGCGGCCAAAGCCTCGCAGTTCGATGGCCTCATTGCCTCTGGCTGGCACACCGCGTCGCTGTGTATGCGGATGCTCGTTGATAATTATCTCTCCGAGTCCGCGAGTGCGGGGGCACGAGGTGTCGAGGAACTCCGGTGGCTCCGTCCGGTCCGCCCCGGGGACACCCTCACCTGTCGGCTCGAGGTGGTCGAAACCGAGGCAGGTGACCGCCCAGTCGGGACGGTTGTCAGCGAACTGACCGGACTCGTCGACGGCGAGCCAGTGGTGCGGTGGCAGGCTGATACGATGTTCGAGAAACGCGAGGTCGGGTAATAACGGGCCTTCGAACCAGCTGGCGTGACCAGAGTAACGCTAAGCGGAGATCGTAACGCTCCTGCAGGATTGGCTCGTCGACATCGTATGGATGAACAGGAGCGTGTCGCACAGTTCGTCACAACGCACGGCCTGACCTGCTCCCCTGCCTATCGGCTTCTCGATCTTGCCGCTGAGGTAGGTGAACTCGCCGCCGACGCGAACGATACCAGCGACTATGGCGCCACCCCTGACGCACTGGATGTGAGCCGCGACGAAGTGGGTGACGTGCTCTTCGCACTGCTCGCGTTCTGTGAGGGCCTCGACATCGACGCGGAGGCGGCGCTCAAGGAGGCGCTCGTCAAGTACGAGTCTCGCCTCAACGAGCGAGGCGACGCTGGCAGCACGTAGCTACTCAGGCAGTTGGACCTCCCCGACGTGATCGCTGTTGTGTATCGCGACGACGCTGCGCGGCCGCGCACCGGCCGTCGTGACCGTGAGCTCGTAGGTGATGGCGACGAGACACTGGCTACACGCAGTCCGCTCATTGTCGGTGGGAACGTACGACTCTACGGCGACGGTTAACTCCTCGCCACCGGCTCCGAGACGGAGGTCGGCGAGCCGCGCGGTGTGGCAGGCGTCGTCGCCGGAGATCGTGCCGGTGACCTCAACGGTTGCCGTTCCTGCGTCCAGTTTGGGCGGCTCGGGCGTGAATCGTGCGTCCGGCGAGTCGGCGGCCAGCGAGCACTCAACGGCCGTAACGACGAACGAGCGGTCGGTGATGCGGGGTGTCGTCGGGGTCGGGGTGTCCGTGCCGGAGCCAGTGGGCTGGGGGGACGGCATGGCGGTCCCGTTCGACCCGGTTGGGCGGTCGCCGTCGCCGGTACAGCCCGCAAGCAGCGATGCGGCCGCACTGGTTACCACCCGAAGGGCGGTTCGACGGTCCATCGAATCCGATACCGTGCCACGTCCAAAAGGGCTTGTTGCCGACTATGGACGCTTATCCCACCGAAGGACGTGTGTGGAGGTATGCATCCCCGGGCGGCCGAGTTCGCGGCAGCGGCGCGCGACGAGTACGGGTTTGACCCCGACGTCGAGGAGTTCCCAGAAGGAACGAAGACCGCGGCCGACGCGGCAGCGGCGATTGGGTGTTCGGTCGCGCAGATCGCCTCCTCAATCGTCCTTGATACCGAGATGGGGCTGGTCGTCGTCGTGACCAGCGGGGCGAACCGCGTCGACCCTGCGGCGGTCGCCGAGGCGGTTGGCGTTGAGTCCGCGGCGTTGGCCGATGCCGACCAGATTCGGTCCGTGCTCGGATGGTCTATCGGTGGGGTGCCGCCGTTCTGCCATGCGACGACAGTCCCGGTGTTGCTCGATGAGACGCTACTTGAGTACGATCAGGTGTGGGCGGCCGCCGGGACGCCGGAGAGCGTGTTCCCGATCTCCCCCGACCGGCTGTGCGATCTCTCGGGTGCGCGGCCGGTGGACGTGGTCGAATGAGGCAGGTGACCGATTTGCCGACGACGAGTGTCGGCACGGAAACAGACGGGGGGACCCGCTTGGTTGTCGAGCCGAGAACACGGTTGACACAGAGGCAACTCCATATAAGTATTCCCACGGAATGCAAATGATTGTCGGCCTCACTGACTTTCGACCCGCGGACCACTTCGGTGATGACGAGGCGTCTTCAGCGGCTGCCGCTACGCCCTCGATGACGAATTTCACTTCTTCTGGGGAGCCTCAGGCACCTGTGATACACTGGCGCCTGTGAGCAGAAACCGCGATGCCGCCTCCTCAACGACGATCACAACGTGGATGATCGTGCCGAACGCGTCCGCCAGACGGAACGTCTCACTTGCTGTAACATGCAACACCGAACTCCCGTCTGCCAGAAGCTAAATTCGGTCGTGCCTGACTATGGAATACACAGACAGACTGGAAGTGAATTATGACGGGTCGGGTGACCCGTGGAATTCTGCTCGTTATTGTTCAAAAGACCGTGTGGATTCATGAACCATCCCTCCGTACCAACGGGTGGAGCCCCACGGCTCCGTAGTGTCACCAGGGGTGTGCACACCACCCCTTTCTGCCGGACTCGGTCGCCGACCTGTGTTCTCCACTGATGGCCACCATCCCGTCTTTAATTTTCCGCGCTTGACTCCGCGACGATATCGCAGGAGCGTGTTTAGTCGCCTGCCAACCAGCTTAGCACCCCTGACGAGCCACGACACGGCTGACGCGCGTCGGACGACGCCGGCAAGGTTAAGAAAGTGGCCACACAGCGACCGAATATGAACGCTGACGTTCCCCAGGAAATCACCTCTCTCGTCGGCCGTGAGGTGTACTCGAAAAACGGCATCTTTGTCGGACAAATCGAAGACCTCCGCCTCAACTTAGACGGTGAGATGGTTACCGGCCTCGCGCTCACGTCGTTGAACGACGATCTCTTTGCCGGCCGCGCCGCCGGCGCTCGCGGCGTCATCATCCCGTACCGGTGGGTCCGGGCGGTCGGCGATGTCGTGCTTGTGAACGACGTGGTTGAGCGGATGAAGGGTGAAGAAGCCGAAGAGCCTGCTGCGTAGTCCTGCCGCCAAGTGACGTGGCGTAAGCCAGCCTCTGGAACGAGCAACGCGTGTCGCTACGGGCTCGCCATGTCCGGACACCGATTTTAAGTATCATATCGATGATGCGGCCGTTCGGACCCACCTCCGGTCCAGGCGTCGCCCATATGACTGTCCAAGCGTGTCCGAAGTCGTGTCCAGTGCCGCAGTTGGATCGCCAGAACTCCGGATCCGGGCACACAGTATTCGAATGGACTCTCAGCAAGCGCTGCCGACCAGTGCGATGAGGCCTATACTTCGAGGTCGAACGAGGTCCGGCCGTTCTGCTTGTCGGCCACGGGCTGTCCGTGAACCGCAGCAAGGAGTGCTTTCGACAACGGCCGATCCCGATGCGCGCCTGGGTCTGGACATGAGGTTTCACATCGTCGGTACCACGCAACGACAAGCCAGAACTGACCGTCAGGAGCCGTTCGACGACTCACCGCTGGACTCAACGCCCATCGCGGCGAAAAGCTTCGCTTTCACTGCTTCTTTGACCAGCGAGAGCAGCGTCTCGCGGTTGTCCTCGTTCGCTTCAATGCCCGTAAAGATGCCAAGCGGGATCTCGACGGAGGCGTCTGTTGAGTGGCCAACGACCTCACCGATGTCGCCGAAGGCGTCGCCGAGCACAGAGCCGATGTTCATCCGGATATCCTTTGAGCGCGCCGCAAGATAGATCGTCTCATCAGCGATAGCAAAGACCGCCGTCGTTGTGATTCCCTCAAGATTAAGTAGGTGTTGAGCCGCCTCAGAGAGCGCTTCACGATTGCGAATGAAGCCAGCATTCGAGACCAGATGTGACCCCTTCACATCGCGGTTACGGATGGCTTCTGCAAGCACGTCCAGCGTCTCGGGGCTCATCGACGGTGACTCGACTTGCTCGAGCGTGTCGTGGTCCGCGAACGGGTAGAGATACGCGGCGGCGGTGAGGTCAGCGGGTGTCGTGTCGCGTTTGAAGTCCAGTGTCTCGGCGCGGATGCCATACAGCAGCGCGGTCGCCACGTCTTCAGTGAGATTGAGGTCGAACTCCTGAATGTACTTCGTGAGGATTGTGGAGGTCGATGAAACGTTCGGGCGCACGTCGATGAACCGTGCCTCGTAGTCGACCTCGGGCTCGAAGTGGTCGATGAAGACATCTACCTCCGTACCGACCGCTGGCTCAGAGGCCTTCGCGTGATCGACCAGCGCGACCGTGTCATAAGCCTCCATCTCGATCTCGGAGAGCGGCGTGAGTTCGATGCCGAATAGGTTGACGAACGCTCGGTTTTCCTGGTGGCCGATCTCTCCCTCGTAGAGGATATCCGTCTCCACGCCGCGCGACTCCGCGATGGCTTGCAGCGCGACGGCCGACGCGATAGAGTCCGGATCCGGCGAGCGGTGGGCGACAATGGCCATCCGACGTTCAGTCTCGTCGATGACTGTTGCAAGCTGTTCCGCCTTGTGTTCGAGTTCCCCGGTTTCAAGCGCGCGTAGCGCGGAGTCAGCGATGACCGCTGAGGGATTAATCACCACATCCACACCGAGTTCGGTCAGCTCGTCGGCAGTGACGGGATCGGAGGCCCGCACGACGATGAAGTGATCTTCTGACCCGTCACGGATATTCCGTACTGCTGCCTTGTTCGCCTCGACGTCCGAGGAAAGCACGAGAATCACGTCTCGGTCGGCGACGGCCTCCGCAACCTCAGGCTCGGAGATGTCCGCGGTCCTAGCGTCAAGATCCTGATCGCGTAGCGCCTCGACGCGCCCCTCGTCCTTGTCAAGGATGAGGACGCTCTTTTGCTCCCCCACGAGCGCCTCGGCGACGGCGTGGCCGACGCTTCCACATCCGAGGATGGCGTACGTCGACATAGACGCCATCGAGATGCCGGTACTCATCGTTATGTCGGGGTGCGGCGGCCTCTCACTTAAGTTACGTTCCTCCTGACTTTGCCGCTCGAACCGCCATACTCCGCCGAAACGCAAGGTATATGCGCCGGCCTCCGCTACCCGGGTTTGAGGGCCGATAGCTCAGCCAGGCAGAGCGACTGGCTCTTAACCAGTCGGTCGAGGGTTCAAATCCCTCTCGGCCCGTTCGGGTATTCAGTTGACGTAGGTTCTCGCTGCTGCCCGACAAGAGCCCACAATTATACTTCAGCCAGGGCGACCTGTAGACCCGACTGACGGCTCCGAGCAGTCCACTGTACGATGCAACGCCAGTGATTCTTCTCATATCCTCGTGACAGCCTGAGCCCGTCAGAGTGGACTGAATGCGGGCCTACGCTGGGAACACCTCTTTGTACCGACCACACCTCAAAAAACATATGTGCCGCATCCGACGCCGGAGCTGGCAGGTGACGCCGCTGTGATTCGCGCACGATTCCGGATGCACCTCCCAGAACACCTTTGGGTCGCGGAGGTGTCGACGGCGTATCCTAAGGCGACGCTGCGGCTTCTCAGTGCTGTCCCGCTCGGCGAGCGATCGCTCCAGTTGGGTGAGGTGTACGCCGCCGACCCGGAGGCAGTGACCGCCGCGATCCACGACCACTCAGACGTGCTCACCTACGAGCGCCTCTACGGCGACGGCGACCGCGTCCTCTCGAAGTACGAAACTCGCGAGCGGTCCCTGTTCGAGTTTCTTGGGGCGACGTCGCTACTGCCGGAGTACCCTCTCAGGGTCGCGAACGGCGAAATGACGTTCGCGGTTACCGCAACGCAGGCAGAGTTTGAGGCGTTGGGCGACCAGCTTGACGCAAGTGAGTTGCAGTATGAACTAGAATCAGTGCTCCACCAGGACGACCCAGAGGACGCACTGACGCCCCGACAGCGCGAGTGTCTGACCGTCGCCCGTCGGATGGGCTACTTCGAGGTGCCGCGCGACACGACGCTTGCGGCGGTAGCCGACGCGCTTGACGTTGACACCTCGACAGCCAGCGAGACGCTCCGTCGTGCAGTGGCGCGTGTCCTCGATCGGTTTTTCATGTCGGAGCGTGGCTCGACTCAGCGATAAACGGTCTGTCAACGTGCAGTGACGCATCGGGATGACATGCGGTCGAACACCTCTCGCTGCCACGGTACACTGAGCACCACGAGTCAGTATAGGAGCCGACTGAACGAGCGCCTTCACCCGTCGGGAGCTGGCGGAACCAATCATGGTGCGGTGACTCCGGCCTGCTCGTAATCTCAGGCGCTGTGCGTCGGGTGGGAGTGGCTCAGCGAGCATTTGACCCGCATCCGGCTACAGCGCTCGGCGCTGTGCGATCCGTGCGGCAGGTACCATTGCGGCGAGTATCAGCACCAGCAACAGTCCGAGTGACGCCATCTGTGGGACGTTCCCCGCCTGGTACGCCAGCCAGATGAACGGGAGGACAGCACCGGCCGTCAATAGGTGGAGGCCGACGACCAGTTGTGGTAGCGACAACGGGCCGGGCAACGGCTCACCGTCACCGGTCGACCGTGCAACTCCTCGGTCGAACTCCGGGTCCAGGTACTCATCGACATCGTCGTCGCTCATACCAACAATTGAGCCGCGAGCGAAAAGTGTCCATCGACCCACTCACCGGCTAGGGAGCAGTCCGGCGAGCCATGATACAAGTATGCTGACCGGTGATCGTGTGGCGGTCGCATCGCCACACTGCTCCCGCAGGTGCCGGTTTGCCCGGTCTTTCCCCGCGACGACATGCTCGTACCGGCGGCGCATCCCGTCGAGTTCCTCCTCCTTCCGGGCGAGAGCGTCCTCGAGTGTCTCGACCTCGGCCTCCAGTTGATCCACGGCGGCTTCCAGCCGACCGACCTCCCGCTGGAGGTCGTCTCGTTCATCCGCCAGCAGCTCGACCTGCCCCTCCAGCGCCGCAACACGGACCCGCGCCGCACGCGACTGGCCGGCGAGAACGCCGCTGTCGTCAGCGTTCGCGGGGTCCTCGGCTTCTGTCGGTTCGGATTGAGCTGGGCTGGCGGGTTGCTCGGACGGATGCGCGTGGTCGGTGTGGAGTGACATGGGGGACCTGTGCCTACCGATGGCATACACAAAAGAGTCAGTCAGTCGGCCGTCTGACGTCTTAGCCCGGTGGGTTTTGTGCGCCGACAACAAAAGACGGACGTGAGCCGACTCGTCGCCACTCTCACGTTCGGTCGCGAGCCGGCCCTCGGTGGTGGAGTCGAGCCGACTGCGATCGCCCACTACTACGCGGAGCCGGTTCCTCGGGCGCTGGGCTATCTCGTCCGTGCGTCCGGAGAGCTCGAACGCGTCGCTGGGGCGTACGCACCGGATATTGAAGCCGACCCCGCCTATCCGGTGACCGACTTGGTACTCGCGCTCGCGCCAGAACTGTCGAGTATCGCGGGTCGTATCGAGGTCTTAAACACGAAAGCGGCCGCGAACTACGGCGTCGGATTCCGCGAGAAGGCGTTCGACTCCGATGTGGCGTGGGGGTCTGATGGCTATGGGCGTCACTTCGAAGCGCGGTCCCAACTCGAGGCACACCCCTTAGATGGCATCGTCTCGTACGCCGACCTCGGCGCCGGTGATGAATTGGCAACGGCGCTGGCCGACAACCTCGCGCGGCTCAACTGCCGGGTTATCTACGACGCGGGGTGACTCTACTTTCGCCCCGGCCGGAGAAGAGCCAAAACCCCTGGCCGCGGTAGACATGACATGGACGGGCCACTGTCGCCGGGCCGGGAGTCCGCTCCGCGCACCGACCGTGTGGTCTGTCACGTCGACATGGACTGTTTTTACGCCGCGTGCGAGCGACTGCGCGAACCCGCTCTTGAGGGAGAGCCACTGGTCGTCGGGATGGGGTACGAACCCGGCGACGATGTCGGCGCAGTGGCCACAGCGTCATACGAGGCTCGCGAGTACGGCGTCGACAGCGCGATGCCAATCTCCGAAGCGCTGGAGAAGCTCCCGCGGAAGGTGGACGCTGCCTGCGAAGACGGCGACGTGGACGCAGCAGGTTTCTATCGTCCTGTGGATATTGCGTTCTACAAGGATGTGAGCGCTGCCGTGCGAACCGTCATTAAGACTGCAGTTGACGAAGCTGACCCCGACGGCACCATCCGCACCATCTCCATCGATGAAGCGTATCTTGACGTCTCTGGCGTGGGTTGGGACGATGCTGCGGCGTTCGCAGCCGACCTCCGCGAGCGGATCCATGAGACCGCGGGCGTCACCGCAAGCGTCGGCGTCGCACCCAACATGTCTACAGCGAAGGTCGCCTCGGACCGCGAGAAGCCGGACGGGCTCGTCGTCGTTGAGCCGGCGAAGGTCGCGGGGTTTCTCGCTCCACTGTCCGTCGAGGAACTGCACGGGGTGGGCCCCGTGACGGCCGACCGGCTCTCCGAGATGGGCATCGAAACGGCAGGCGACCTCGCAACCGCAGATCCCGACGAATTAACCGAAGCACTCGGCTCGCGCGGCCGAGCCATCTACCGGCACGCACGCGGCGTCGACGACCGGGAGGTCGAGCCCGTTGGAAAGCCGAAATCGCTCTCCTCGGAGAAGGCGCTCTCGACGACCGAAGACAAAGTCACGAAACGCGAGCTCATCTCTCGCTTGGCCGCCGAGGTCGCCGAACGCGCCCGTTCGGAAGGGGCGCTTTACAAGACGATCGGCGTGAAGGTGGTGACGCCCCCGTTCGATGTGAACACACGCGCCCGATCGCTCTCGGGTCCGGTCGACGAGCCGGAGCTCGTCAAGGAGGTTGCACTTGAGTTGCTTCGCGAGTTCGCCGACGCCGAGGTCCGCAAGCTCGGCGTTCGCGTCTCTAATCTCGAATTCGCCGACGCCGACCAGGTCTCGTTAACCGGGTGGACGAATGCCGAGGAGACCGGGGGTGCAGGCGGCAAGCCTGGCCAGCGGCGTCGCGAAAGCCCCGGCACGCGTGGCCAGACGACGTTTGGCGACTTCTCGGCCGACTCGTCGTGACCGTTTTACCCACTCACAGCGGTGGTAAGGCGTGAACAAGCTCCCGCCAGCCGGAGAGGATCGATGGCGGCTCGCTCCCCACGCTCACGTCGTCGTCTACGAGGCTGCTGACGGCGGTGAGTTATTGACCTTCTACGACTGCGGGGTCTCGCAGGCGCCGCCGCGCGCTCAGGTGGTCGGCCACCTCGTCCGCGTCACCGCCACTCACGATCGAACCAGCCAACCGACGGGGTACATCGTGAGCCTCCGCCAACCTGCGACGCTCGTCCGTCAGCCCGGCGCGGGGCTCGATCACTATGTGGTGCGTGCGAGGCGACCGGCGTGAGCGTCGCAGGGGGGCGCGCGGGGAATGGTACGACGATGGAACCCGGTCTTGACTCGAGATCGAACCAGGAGCTAAGCGACCCGTGAGCCGAGAGCTACGGAGTTCTGCGTGGCCGGCACGGGGCTCGCGGCAGTGACCGACAGAAGAGTGATGAGCCTCGGTGCGTACTTCCAGCTGTGACGGCGACACCGGCCCCGGGTTCGTTGCGGGATCGCCTTACTCGGGCGTTCGTCGCGTACTACTACAGGTCGGTTGAGGGGGTCGGCGAAGTGACCGGTCCGTCCGGACGCGGCAGCGTCTACTGGTTCACGGGCGGGAACACGCTGGGGCAGACGACCCCGTTCGGTACCATTATTCTCAATCGAGCCGCGTTCGACCGGCTCTCACCTCAGACACGCGCGTACGTCCTCGAACACGAGCGCGGTCACCAGCGCCGCGGCCCCGGCCTTTCGCTCGTCTACTGGGCCGCCTTCGCCTGCTGGGCGTTCGTCTCGGCGGCGGCCCTCTACACCGCGTTTGCGGCGTTCGCCGGGGTGACTGGGGCGTGGTCCATCCCGGTCGTGCCGGCACTGCTCGGTGCGCAGGTGGTCTTCATCAGCGTCTGGTGGCTCGACGAACTTCACGCCGAGGTTGCAGCGCTGTTCGCGGTCGGGGAAGTGCGGTTCCGCGAGGCGCGCGCCGAACTGGCCGCCGGGACGCGGTCACCGCGGCTGCGCTTCCTCCAGCGGTTAGTGTATCCGAGCCCTGACGTGACGGTGTGGGTTCACGCGCTCATAATCCGACTCCGGGATATGACGGACGTCTGACGCGGCTTTATTCGCGCTGGGCCGGTTATCTCCACCGAATGAGCGAGGAACGTATCACCGTCGGCGAGGTGAGCACTGGCGACGTTGTAGGGGCGCCGGTCGAGTTGCCCATCGTCGACATTCTCACCGGCCGCGGATTCATCACCGGGAAATCTGGATCGGGGAAGTCGAACTCCGCGTCCGTCGTCGCTGAGAAACTGCTCGACCGTGGCTACTCGCTGCTCTGTGTCGACATTGACGGGGAGTACTACGGCCTCAAGGAGGAGTACGAGATTCTCCATGTCGGTGCCGATGAAGAATGCGACCTGCAGGTCTCGGTTGAACACGCCGAGAAACTCGCCTCGCTCGCGCTTGAGCAGGGTGTCCCGATCATCCTCGATGTGTCCTCGTTCCTGGATGAACGAGACGCCCGTGAGCTGTTAAAGGAGGTAGCCAAACACCTCTTCGCAAAGGAAAAGAAGCTCAAACAGCCGTTCTTGATGCTCGTTGAGGAGGTCCACGAGTACATTCCTGAGGGAGGCGGAATGGATGAGTGCGGGCGGATGCTCGTGAAGGTCGGCAAGCGCGGCCGGAAACACGGACTCGGTATTATTGGCATCTCCCAGCGGCCGGCCGATGTTAAGAAGGACTTCATCACACAGTGTGACTGGCTGCTGTGGCACCGGCTCACGTGGTCGAATGACACCAAGGTCGCCGGGCGCATCCTCGGCACCGAGTACCGCCAGCGCGTCGAGGAGCTTGACGACGGTGAATGTTTCATGATGAGCGATTTCAGCGAATCGCTGACGCAGGTACAGATGGAACGCAAGCAGACGTTTGATGCCGGCGCCACCCCCGGGCTCGATGATTTCGAACGTCCCGAACTGAAGTCCGTCTCCGCGGATCTCGTCGGCGAACTCGAATCGATCACCGAACGGGAGCAACAGCGCGAATCGCGTGTCCAGGAACTCGAGTTGGAACTAAAGAAGAAAAAAGAGCGCATCAAGGAGCTGGAGGCGGAACTCGAGGAGGCGCGTGACCTCTCGAAGATGGCCGAGCAGTTTTCCCGGGCGATGATGGCCCACGCGACCGGGCGACCGTTCCGGGACGATGTGACCGGCCGCCAGTCGGAGCTCTCAGACCTGGCTGCGCCCGATGCGACAGGCGAGTCCCCTACGACCGAGTCCGGCGGTACGGTCGTCGCCCCCGACCTGGACGACGACGATGCGCGCGAGCGTAACGCCGCTGCGGCGGTAGGGCACCTCGATGCGACCGACTTCGGCGCCGAACGGATGGCACAACAGGCGACCAGAAACCGGGACCGGGCGGACCCGCCCGAACTGAACGCCGGAGGCGGCGACGTGGAGCCGTCGTTCGTGGCGACGAATGACCTCGACGCCGACGCGGACGAGCGATTCAGCAACGGCGACCGGCCCGTCGTCCGACGACTCAGGTCGGTCATCGCGGAGCTCGACCCCGTCACTCGCGGGATGTTGGCGTATTACCGCGAGTATGGACCCGCCTCGCCGCTAGACGCTCACGTCGTTGCAGGCGGCGACGGCGATCGGACGGCCGCTTACCGGCGCAACGGGCAGCTCCGTGAACGCGACCTCATCGAGCACACGAGCCGGGGACGCTACACCGCTCAACTCCGCGCGGTGATCGAGACCGCCCACGGCGAGCGACTCGATCAAGCCGATGTTGAGGCGGCGCTGAGCCACGTTCTTGATGTGTTACCGCCGGCTCGCTCCCCGGAGTCGATCGAGGAGTGGCCCGATGCCTACAAGGCTGTTTAGATCTCGGCGACCAAGTTCTCGAGCGCCGCACGCGGGTCCTCGGCCTTTGCAACGCCCGAGGCGAGCAAGACGCCGGCCGCACCGAGCTCACGCGCAGCGCGTACGTCCTCGCCGGTCGAAATGCCCGCGCCACAGTAGACGTCGAGGTCCTCGTCGACGCCATCCGCAGCCGCGACCGCCTCCTTGACGATCTCCGGGTCCGCCGAAGAGACCGGCGTGCCAGTGCCGATGAGTTCTGGTGGCTCGACAGCAACCGCATCCGGAGCCAGCGCGGCCACGGCGGTGACCTGCGCGGGGTTGTTCGCGCAGGCAACTGTTTCGAGCCCAGCCTGGCTGGCGGCCTCAAGCGCACTGTCGATGTCTGCCAGCCGCAGGCGCCGCTCTGAGTGGTTTATCAGCGTACCCTCGGCGTAGTCGGCGACTGACTCTGCGAGCGTGGAACCCGTGTGACTCCCGTGGTCGACAGCGGAGACGTGCTGGGCGAACGTCTCGACGCCGGTCTCAGCGACGGGGGGAAGTTGTGCGGCTTGTGGGGCGACGGCAATGCGAACGCCCGCGTCATCAGCGACGTCCTTGGCCGCGCGCGCGATAGCGACCGGGTCGCAGTTGTACGCCTTCAGATTGACGAGTATGAACACGGCTGCGACGGTGGCCCGCGCGCGCAAATAGCTACCCCTTCTCAGCGCCACTCGTCGAGCGAGCGTAGGAGGTCGAGATCAGCGGACAGCCACGTCGTCATCACCGTCACATCTTCAGTCGTCTCGGGGTGGAGCGTCACCCGGTCGGGACCGCTGGCGTAGCGGACGACAGCCGCGCGCAATACCGGAGTCTCGTCTGGGTCGGGGTCACCCATATCCGGCCGCTAGCCCAGAGGGTACCTAACGGCTGCTAAGTGGACGGGGGTCGGCTCACGAGCGCTATGTACTGGTCCCGACGGTCGCATCTATCGGCCGACGGCTGCACCGTCCGTTGGGACAGTGACGTTCTCGATACCTGCATCACCGAGGTGGGCCTGCAGGCCCTCCTGCAAGAGTATGCAGTGGTTGATCACCTCCATATGAACGGCAACCACATCGGCGTCGGTTGCTTCTGCGACCGCTCCAACGCCTGCACTCGTCATCGTGATCGGACTGCCATCGAGAAACTGAGCTTCATCGGTGTTCAGGATCGCCAGGTACGGCTTGTGCGTCGCAAGGGTGGCCGCGATCGCCCCGTCCCAGAGGGTGTCTCCTGCGATGTCCACGGACTCGCCGGCGTCGAAGACAAAGCCAGTCACGAGCCCCATCTCGTTGGCGAGATCACCGGTGCCGTGGCGTGCAGGCGTCGCCGCCACTGTAATCTTCTGTAACTCCTCAACACTGCGCACTGAGCACGGTCGGAACTCCTGCTCGATGCCATCGACACCTGCCGGCTGACAGGGCATAGGGGGTCAACTGGCAACCGGTCGCGCGCGTCGTCGTCGAGGGGGTCGCAGTGGAGATGTGTGACTGCGACCGTGTCAAGGGCGTCGAGGTCGACCCCGGGAGGCGAGACCAGCGGGTTTGGCCGCTGATTCAGCGTGTTCGAGATCGGCTCGATATCGCCGGGAGCACCGAGCATCGGGGTCCACAAGCACGCGCGCGCCGCCGACCATCAGGTCGGGCGTTGCGTGTCTGAGATGTTGCAGCGTCGCCGTATGTCCCCCCGAGGTGGAGAATAAAAACGCATGCCGTCCCGCTGGCTCCAGCGTCAGTCCTTTCGCTTAACCACGTCTCCAAGCGTGTAACTCCCAGTCGCCGAGCCGGAGGAGTCGTAGTCGCCGTCGTCATCGCTGCTGGCTCCCTCTGACAGAGAGATGCCGAGCGCGCGCTCCAGCTTGCGCTGCACTTCGTCGGTGGGGAGCGTGTCCCCTCGTTCTAATTTCCGGATGACGCCCACTTTTTCATTGAGCTGGCTGGCCAACTCCTCTTGAGAGAGCCCCTCAGCCTCGCGAGCCGACCGAATCCGCTGGTCGTAGTCGGTGGCAACCTCTTCCATCTCGTCAAACATGTCGCGGCGGCGCCGTGAGGATCCCCCCGCTGAGGACGACGACTCGGAACTGCTCCCGCTGGAGGAGGACGACGAGGTGGAGTATTTCGTCGAACTTGAGGACGAGGACTCCTGGCGTACCTCGGTCCCAAAGTCGGCACAGTCGCCGCATACCTCAAGCTCCGCCCCCTCGATCTTCACTGTCTTCGGGTCTGCGACGGTCGTGCCGCACATCTCGCACTGGACCATATTACAAGTTGACCAGCGTGGCGTATAAAACGCACGACGAGGTTACTCGCGCCGTGCCAGCGCCTCCTCGAACCCCTCCGCCGTCAGCACCACCTCGTCGGCCCGCTCGTTGGCGGCCTCGGGGGCACGCCCCTCCGCGACGGCGCGAATGGCGTGCATCGACGCTGTGCGGACCAGCGCGGCAAGGTCGGCGCCGGAGTAGCCTGCAGTTCGGGCGGCGAGGGCGTCGAGGTCGACATCTTCGGCCAGTGGCTTTCCCGCGGTGTGGACGCCCAGAATCGCGCGTCGGCCCGCCTCGTCTGGTTCGGGCACCTCGACGTGCGTCTCGAGGCGGCCGGGACGGAGCAGCGCAGGGTCGAGGGCGTCTTTGCGGTTCGTCGCCGCCAGAATGACCACCTGTGGGTTCGACGCCGCGTTATCCATCTCAGTCAGCAGCTGGGACACGACCCGTTCGGTGACGCCGCTGTCGCTCCCCGTTCCGCGAACGCCGGCGACGGCGTCGAGTTCGTCAAGGAAGACGATGGCCGGTGCAGCCTGTCGCGCCCGGTCAAACACTTCCCGGACCGCCTTCTCGGACTCGCCGACGTAGCGGTCCAGCAGCTCGGGGCCAGCCACATGAATAAAGTTCACTTCGGTCTCACCGGCCAGCGCTCGCGCCAGTAAGGTTTTGCCGGTGCCAGGCGGGCCATACAGGAGGACGCCGGAGGCTGGCTCTGTCTGCGCGGCCTCAAACAGCGGTGCGTAGAGGACGGGCCACTCGACGGCTTCGCGGAGGGTCGCCTTCGCGTCGCTGAGCCCCCCTACGTCAGAGAAGTCGACGGCTGGCGCCTCGGCGACGTACTCCCTCATTGCCGACGGGTCGACCGCCGCAAGCGCGGTCTCAAAGTCTGCCCGACGCACATCGAGAGGGTCGCGAGCCTCCCGATCCCGAAGAGCCGCCATCGCCGCCTCCTGGGCCAGCGTCTTCACGTCCGCACCGACGAAGCCGTGGGTGCGCGCCGCCAGCCGGTCGAGATCGACGTCGTCAGCCAGCGGCATCCCGCGTGTGTGGACATCTAGGATCTCACGGCGCCCCGCCTCGCTGGGAGCGCCAATCTCGATTTCACGGTCGAAGCGACCGCCCCGTCTGAGTGCGGGGTCGATAGCGTCGACGCGGTTCGTCGCCCCGATGACGATGACCTGCCCGCGCGACTCGAGGCCATCAAGCAGTGTCAACAGCTGGGCAACGAGTCGGTTCTCCATGTCCGCCTCCTCGTCGCGCTCGCCGGCGATAGCATCGAGTTCGTCGATGAAGATGATGGCCGGCTGGTTGCCGGCGGCCTCCTCGAAGACCGTCCTAAGCTGCTCTTCGCTGTCACCTTTGTATTTTGAGACGACCTCTGGGCCGTTGATGACGCGAAAGGCGGCGTTCACTTCGTTTGCGACCGCTCGCGCAATAAGCGTCTTTCCGGTCCCCGGCGGTCCGTACAGCAGGACGCCCTTCGGCGGCTCGACGCCGACCTGACGGAACAGCTCCGGCTCCGTCAGCGGCAACTCGATCATCTCGCGCACCTGCTCGAGCTCTTGATCGAGACCGCCAATGTCCTCGTAGGCGATGCCGCTTGTCATCGTGGCGGTTGAGCCATGCGCGGCCCCAGAGGTGCCTGACGTATCCGACTCGGTGGCGGGCTGGCCGTCGCGGACTGAGCGATCCGTGACGTCGCCCTCCCTGCTCCCTACGTCGTCGGCTCCCCGGAATTCGATCCGGGTCGTCTCGGTCATCTTAACAACGCCGTCGGGGTCCGTTGAGACAACCGACGCTCGGAGGTCCGCCCGCTCAATGCGCACCGTATCGCCGGCCCGGAGTGGGCGGTCGAGAAGTGCCCGGGAGAGAAGCTCACTTGCGCCTGGCGGCGTCTCACCGTCGACGCGCAGGGTCACCCGGTGGGCCTCGGAGACCGAGACGCGCCGGATAGTGACTTCTTCGCCGACCGTGGCGCCAGCGTTGGCCCGCGTGTCGGCGTCAATACGGACTACGTTCGGCTCCGTCCCGGGCCAAACCTTCGCCACCGCCTGTCGGTCCCCCTCCACAACGACGGTGTCGCCCGAAAGCACCCCCAGGCGAGCGCGGGCGGCTTCGGGGAGCCGGGCAACCCCCCGACCAGCGTCGCGCTTCTCGGCGGCTTTGACGGGGAGCCGGACGACGACATCGCTCATATCTGATGAAAGACTGCGCACCGCTTCAACCCCGCGGTGTCTCTTGGAGTAACACATTTGTTCCAGAGCGGCAGACATCTGCTATGGTCACCGAGACGGAGCGCGACGGAGCGACGTGGTGGGCCTGTGACACCTGCGGGATGCTGTTCGACGACGATGATGATGCCGCCCAGCACGAGGCGGACTGTGACGGCGAGGAACCAAGCTATATCCAGTAGTCAGAGCCGGTTGCGGTGCTCTGCGGCTAAGCGCTCAGCATGCTCGCGGTTCTGTGCCGCCTGCCACCGGACCTGCTCGTGAGACTCGTATGCGAGCGCTTCCTTCAGCACGTCGCGAACGATCCCGGTCTTGACCGTCTCGACCGCCCCGTCATCGCCAAACTCGACGACACCGTAGCGGTCGGGGGCCGCACCGACGCTCTCGCGCCCCATCGGTCGCCACCGCTTCGAGAGCGGCATCAGTCGCTCCCCTCCGTCGCCTCCGATTCCTCGAGGACGATCTCGTAGCTCTGCTCGCCGAGTTCGTCCTCGACAAACACGAACACCCGGCCGCGTGCCTGGTTCGGGTCGGCCGTGACCTCGATTCGGTAGCCACGGTTCGTCGCCTCCACCCCTGGGAAGATCGACTCTGTCTCGTCGCGGGCGACGACAACTCGGCCGACACCGGACGACTCTAGGATCTCGTCGGCAGTCGTCCTGTCGTTGACGTACACCATCACGCCCTGTTGTTCCGTCGGGTCCGTCACGAGAACGTGGACATCCTTTCCCGGTCCGGAGGTCACGCTGCCGGTCGCCTTCGTGGGGACGCCGTGATAAAACACGCTCCGGCCGTCCGTATAGGTGATCTCGATACCCTCCGACTCGAGGGCGACGTCGAGTGTATCCGGGGCGATGTCGTTCCGCAGGTCCATAGCTGGTGTTCGCGGTCGTCGGAGAAAAACGCCGGGTTCCGGTCGCAGGGACCGCCCCGACCGCCACGGCTTTACGCCGGCGCGCGGGAACTGTTGGTAATGCACGGGACCGCACGGGCACCTGCTGCCGGCACGGTCCTGAACGCGCTGGCGACCGGGACGGGGAGCGCCTTCGCTATCGACGAGTACATTCACGCAGCCGTCGACCTCGATGATTCGGAGACGGTACGGGGCGAGGTGGGCGACGATCCGGACGCGGACACGGCGTTAATCGAGACCTGCGTGCGTACGGTGCTTGATGCGGTCGAGGTGGAGGCAGGTGGCCACGTTCGCACCGAAACGGACGTCCCGATGGCCGGTGGGCTTAAGTCCTCATCGGCCGCGGCGAACGCGACGGTCCTGGCGACGATGGAGGCCGTGGAGGCGGAGTTCGACCGGGAGACTGCCTGTCGACTCGGCGTCGAAGCCGCCCGTGAGGCCGGGGTTACAGTGACAGGGGCCTTCGACGACGCCAGCGCCTCGATGTTGGGCGGCGTCACCATCACCGACAACACCACTGACCGCCTGCTCGACCGAGGCGAACCCGACTGGGACGTGGCGGTCTTCGTGCCTGACGAACGGGCCTACTCCGCGGAGGCCGACGTGGCCCGGTGTAAACGGGTCGCCGGCACCGCACGTGTCGTCGAAGAGCTTGCGCTCGACGGCCGCTACGGTGAGGCGATGACAGTCAACGGGTTCGCCTTCTGTGCGGCGCTGGAGTTCGAGACCGAGCCGATGGTGGCGGCACTGCCCGACGCCACGGGTGTTTCACTGTCGGGCACTGGGCCGAGCTACGTCGCCGTCGGCGACTACGACGCGGTCGAACGGACGCGAGAACGCTGGAGCGACTACGAGGGGACCACATGGCTGACCACAACACAGACCGAGGGAGCACGTCCGACGTGAGCACCGACGAAATGGACTTGGCTGAACTGCGCGCGGAGATCGAGAGTATCGACCGCGAGATCGTCGAACTCATCGCCCAACGAACCTATGTCGCCGAGTCTGTCGCACGCGTGAAACGCGAGCACGACATCCCGACGACCGACGAGAGCCAGGAGGAGCAAGTGATGGAGCGAGCCGGTGAGAACGCCGAGCGGTTCGACGTGGACTCCAACCTCGTGAAGGCGGTGTTCCGCTTGCTCATCGAGTTGAACAAAGTGGAGCAACGGGAAAGCCGCTGAAGAACAGTCACTCAGTTCACAGCCTTCGACAGCTCCGCGCCCGCCTTGAACTTCACATCCTGCGACGCCTCACTCGCACTCGTCAAGTGCAGAACCGGCGCATTCACCGCCATATGCGTCACGAACCCGTATTCGTCGCCCGACACCTCTAACATGACCTCATCCCCGGCCTCTCGTCCCGGTCGCTTCCGAAGAGTGTAGTCGACACCCCCTGACTCCGAAAGCACGCCCGTCTCGACCAACTCCGCTACCGTCCCGGAATCCAACCGCGCCCCCCGCCGAGCACGCTCACCAGACACCGACCGTTTCACCAAGTCACCGAACCCGTCACCATCAGCGTCAGCCGAGTAATCGAAACAGCACTCGATACCAACCACCTCCGTCGGACCGGCCATCGACAACACTGTCACCGAATCCTCGTACAGCGCAGCGTCATCGATGACCCATCCACCCGTGTACACGAGTTGGTCGTTGCTCTTGCTCTCACACCGCTGGACGTACAACAACGCCGGGAACGGACGCGGACACTGCGGCGGCTGCACCAGCACCTGATACACCAACACACCCAACCCAGACCCAGACTCCGTTGTACGAGCCCAGACACCCGGACCACACGGGTCATCATCCGCCGCAGCACACACCTTCGCAGACTTGTCTTCCGCCGTCGGTGGCGAATTGACGACCGTCACCGTCCCGTCGCCACCTCGAACGACCTCAAGACGCCCACCCGTCGCCACAGGCCCCGTCATCTCCGAAACGAAGTGAGGCGTCGTCCCGCACACCGCCCCCGGATGAGCGGACGAGTCAGTATCATCACAATCACCACCACCATCCGAACCAGCAGCATACTCCGACTTCCCCCACGAGTACACCTTACCCTCACCATCTGACTCGCCCGTCAGATACGCGATGAGCCGCTCTGGCGTCACCTCCTCACGGAGACCCCCATTCCCACCCGGAACCTCCGCGTCAGGCAAACACACCGAGAACCGCTCAGCAACAATCGGCTCACCACCCAGATACGCGACGAGGTCAGCGTCATCCTCAGAACCGTCACCGACACCATCCCCATCCGAATCTGAATCCGTATCACCCGCCCGCGTCTTTCGCTTGTTGCTCCGCGACGAATTGTAGTCCTGAGCCATCACCGCAGAAGACGTAACCCACCCCTCCAACTCGACATCCCCAAGCTGCCCGGCAGACACCGTCGGAGTCAACCGATTCACGTGCGGGCTCCCCGGAGCCATCATAAACGTGACCTCCGTTTCATCGTCATTCCAGTCCACGCCAGCGAACACTGCCGCAGGAGACGACCCCGTGTTCGTCACGGTCGACGCAACTCGATTCAGGCACCCAGCAAGCGACCCAACGGCGACGATACCCCCTACCGCGAGGAGGTGACGGCGGGTAACGGTACCGTGTGGTACCTCGCGCGGGATGTCGGCGGGTCTTCGAGAACTCATAATCGAATACCGTAAGAGCGGCACAATCATAAGTGTAGTTATATATTTAAAATGCGAGTTTTGACCCGGGGAACCGACGATGTTTGTCCAACGCGTCTCGCCCGATACCGAACCGGGTACTCACAATATCCGTGGGACCGTCTACACACTCATGAACGGAGTGTTACCAGCATCCGAATTCAGCGGGTGTCATCGGACCGATGCGCTACCTGACGGCACCTGAAGAATCGTGCCGTTCTCGGCAAACAATCCGGGCGGGCGAATCACTCCTCGCCGGTCTCGGTCGGTTCCAACGGAACCCTCGACACCTCGATGTTCTCGTAATCCTGCTCCGAGGAGAGTACATCTAAGCGTCGTGTTTCTGCGGTCGCTGCGTGGAAGGCGTCGAACGGAGTCATTCCCTCTTCGTAGTAGTTCACGGCCTTGAGAACCACCT
>CAYZJQ010000005.1:0-43225 GCA_964478805.1 uncultured Halobacteriales archaeon
GAACAGTTCGCCGGCCTTGAACGACGAGCGAACCATTGGGCCCGAGGCACAATAGAGGAAGCCGAACTCCTCCTCCGCTACCCGTCGCCACGTCTCGAAGGCGTCTGGGTGGACGTACTCGAACACCTCGAGGTGTCGGGTAGACGGCTGGAGATACTGACCGAGCGTCACCACATCGACGCCGACCTCGCGGAGGTCGGAAAGCGTCTGGTACACCTCGTGGGCGTACTCGCCGACTCCCAACATGAGCGAGGTCTTCGCGTACGGCTCCGCGGCGGCGATCTGCTCAAGCACGGACAGCGACTGCTCGTAGCCAGCCCGGCGGTCGCGCACTGGCCACTGGAGTCGGGGGACGGTCTCGACGTTGTGTGCGAGCACATCTGGCCCGGCGTCGATAACCCGTTGGACATCCTCACTCGCCCCCTGAAAATCGGGGATCAGCGCCTCCACGAGAATCGAGGGGGCGCGCTCTTTGATCTCGCGGACCGTCGCTGCGAAGTGGCTCGCGCCGCCGTCCGGCAGGTCGTCGCGGTCCACGCTGGTTAAGACGACGTAGTCGAGGCCGATCTCCGCGACCGCGTCGGCGACATTCGCCGGCTCATCGGAGTCGAGCGGCTCCATCCCGCCCGTCTGTACGTCACAGAAGTTACATCCCCGCGAGCAGCGGTCGCCCATCAGCATGAACGTCGCCGTCCCCGGGCCGTTCCGCCCGGACCAGCAGTCCCCGAGGTTCGGACACGATGCCTCCTCGCAAACGGTGTGGAGGTCGTGTTCGCGGAGGATGGCCTTGATGTCGGTGAATCGCTCGCCGGCGGGCGGACGGGTCTTCAGCCACCGGGGCTTGCGGCGTTGGTCGCGCGAACCGCTCATATCTGAACGAGGGCCCACGGCCGCAAAAGCGTGCTGACCGTCGCCGGCGCGCCTGCCCGCGATGTGTGCCAACCCAGAACGTTGAAACGCGCTCCGTGGCTACAGACGTTAATGAGCGACGACTCGGAGCCACAGTCCCTTCGCGAGTGGCTGCGGTGGCTCCGAACGACCGACAACTCTGCCGTCGTCTATGTTCGCGAAGTGGCGACCAGCGTGGGTGCAGTGCTGCTCGTTGGACTTTTACTCTTCACCGTCAGCGGCGTCTGGCCGCCAATGGTCGCTGTCGAGTCTGGTAGCATGGAACCAAACATGCAGGTTGGCGATCTCGTCTTCGTGATGGATGAAGAGCGGTTCGCCCCCGACGCCGCACATGCCGGTACCGGTGTCGTCCCCGCACAGATCGGCGAGCGTGAGGGTTACAGAAAATTCTCACAGCCCGGCGATGTCATCATTTATCGGCCGGACAACCGCTCGGGGACGCCCATCATCCACCGCGCTCGGCTGTGGGTCGACGAGGGAGAGAACTGGTACGACCGGGCGAACCCGAGTTACATCGGCGGCGCCGACGGGTGTGGAGAGCTCCCGAACTGCCCGGCTCCCCACGCTGGCTTCATCACCAAGGGGGACAACGAGCTGTCGAATGGACAGTACGACCAGGTAAACGGTCTCTCCGGCCCAGTCAAGCCGGCCTGGATCATCGGCACTGCCGAGCTCCGTATCCCAGTACTCGGCTACGTGAAGCTCTGTGCCTCCGCCGCGCCGCAGTGTCCAGTGCTGGTCGCCGGCCCACCGGCAGACTTCCCCGAAATCGCCTTGGCCTCCGGATCCGCCGTGCCCGCTGCCGATGCGAGCCGGACGAGCCGGCCGACGACGCCGCTCGCGGCGTAACGGTCACCAGCTTATCTGTCAGCAGACTGGCTTTGGATTGACACCCATCGACTCCAGCCGTTCGGTGTACTCATCGTAGGCGGACTGAATGGTTTCCGACGCCGCCACGAGTGCTCGGTCCCAGTCGCTCTCATCCTCGCAGACGTCCACGAGTGCCCCGGTGGCCCGCTCCAGCTGTCCATCGAGGTCGCCTCCGAGCTCGCGGAACAGGCTCGCCACCTGTGGCTTCGCCTGCCCGACAAAGAAGCCGGTCGTCTGCTCCTTCGACTTCTCGGCGGCGAGGGTACGCCCGACCAACCCGCCTAGACGTTCGACCGCCCCGTCGAGGCCGCGCAGGTGTGTCTGGATGGCAGCGAGCTCGTCGCCCCGCTCGTGGCTGTCGAGCTTTGCTGCCACCTGCTCGTGGTGGTCGCGCTCTTCCGCGGCGGTCGCCTCAAAGACCTCTGCGGCCCGCTCGTTCGCCTCATTGTCGGCCCATATGGCGAACGTCTCCGCGGCTGCGCGTTCGGCGTCCGCGGCTGCCCGGAGTACCGCGTCGGGATTCATTTCGCCGCGCGTGTCGGCGTACAGCGACTTCGACGAGCCGAGCCGCGACAGCGCTGTCTCGTTTTCCGCACGCACCGCCTCGACGAATTCCTCGGCGTTCATACTCTTGATTAGGAGAAGCGTGGGTTTGTAGCCACCGCTCGCCGACCATGGCGTCCACGCCGCTTTTGTCCCCTCGTCTCCCAGCTGAATCCATGTCACTCGACGATAGCGTGGCGGCGAAGCGCGACGCCGCCCGAGCCGACCTCGCGGCACGCGGGCCCGTCCTCGTCGCCTTCTCCGGGGGCGTCGACTCCGCGGTCGTTGCTGCCATCGCCCACGACGCGCTAGATGGGGGAGCAGTCGCTTGCACCGCGAAATCGGAGACGCTGCCTGCTGCTGAGCTCGAAGATGCCACCCGTGTCGCCAAGGAGATCGGCATCCGCCACGAGATCACCTCATTCTCAGAGCTCGATGACCCGGCATTCGTCGAGAACGACGGCGACCGCTGCTACCACTGCCGCTCGATGCGTCTGGGGGCGATGTTCGATGTCGCGCGCGATCTAGGGATCGCGGTGGTCTGCGATGGGACGAACGCAGACGACCCCGGCGAGGGCCATCGGCCTGGCTTGCGCGCCGTCGAGGAGCTCGACGCTTACTCCCCGCTGCTCAAACACGGAATCACTAAGCCCGAGGTGCGTGAAATCGCCGCCGACTACGGACTCTCCGTCGCCGACAAACCCTCGATGGCGTGTCTTTCCTCACGCATCCCGACCGGATTAGAGGTGACCGAGGAGCGGCTCACCCGTGTCGAGCGGGCCGAGACCCTGCTGCGGACGTGGGGATTCGAGCAGTTCCGTGTCCGCGACCACGACGGCCTCGCGCGCATCGAGGTCGGCGAGGAGGAACTGGCGCAGGCGCTCGACCCCGACTTCGTCCGCGCGGCACGTGACCACCTGCGCGACTGCGGGTTCGACCATGTCACCCTCGACCTCGAGGGGTACGCAACCGGCTCGGTGTCGCCGGCGAACGAGTCGTACGCGGACGAACTCGACGAGAGGGAGTTGCTCTCTGCCGAGTATCCAGACGCCGACGACTAGTCCCAGCCGGTCAGGTTCTCGGCGACCACCTCGTGGTCGCCCGCGCAGTGGAACACCGTCGCTCCGCAGTTGTCCTGCGAATGCTCGGTGAGCGCCTCGTGGACAGGCAGCCCCTTTATATAGCCCGTAAGCAGGTAGATCGGCCCTCCGTGGGCGACGACGAGGACGGTGTCGGCGGTCGCGTGGTCGGCGGTGACCTCCTCGAACCGTGCCGTCGCTCGCTCCGACACGTCGACGAGACTCTCACCCGAGTCGGGGGTACGCTCGGCCGCAGCAGCGGCCGCCTCACCGAGCGCAAACTCCGGGAACCGGTCGAACACCTCCTCGTAGGGAAGGCCCTGGTAGACGCCGATGTCGCGTTCGCGCCACGCTGGTTCGTAGCGCACCTCCTCGCTCGTGAATGGGAGGTGGTCGAGGAACCGTTCGGTCGTCTCTCGGGTCCGTTGGAGGTCGGAGCTGTATACCGCGTCGAAGGCGAACTCGCTGGCCAGCCACGCGCCGGCAGCGTCCGCCTGCTCGCGCCCTCGGTCGTTCAACGTGACAGGCGCCCACCCCTGCATCCGCCCCTCCCGGTTCCAGGCTGTCTCGCCGTGGCGCACCGCGACGATGGTCGTCACAGACCATGGTTAGCGAGCCCGGGGCTTGAGCGTTGGCGTCCGACCCCGGGCGGCACGTTTTTATCGCGCTCACTCCTCCGCCGTGGCGTGCCGATGGAGTCGCCGGCCCGGATCGCCCGCGCGCTCGCGAGCCACGGCTTCAACGCCTCTCGTGAGGCTGTGACACTGCTCGCGGGGGCCGATAACACAGAGGCCGCCCTCGCGCTCGCCGTTGAGGCCGCCCCTGACGACGCTCTCGTACTTACCGCCGATCACGTGCAAGCCGCGCTCGCCGACCAGGGAAGCGGTCGCGAGGCTGGACGGCTCGGAGCCCCCGACCCACAGAACCCCCCCGTTTCAACTGGAACCGAGACTGCACAACCAACTGACGGTGGTGACATCGCTCCAGTCGAAACGAAGGGGTCCTCGGGCGGAGATGAAGCCACCAGCGCCGCGGCAGCCGCGACCGAGTCGGAGTTCACGCGGCAGGTCGACCCGTCGAAACGGTCCATCTCGGTCGCACGGGATATCACGGGCAACTCCACAGGAACCGGCGAGTACGAAGACTTCGTAAAAGTGTTCCGCGACCGTTATGAAAAGCTCGCCGGACAGCTCCGGGGGCGGGTGAATCACCGGCCGACGGACTCGCTAAAGTCTTCGCCGGGTGGCGGCGAGGCTGGCCTGGTCGGGATGGTCAATGACGTGCGCTCGACCGCGAGTGGTCACTGGCTCATCGAACTTGAAGATACGACGGGTACCTTCCCGTGTCTCGTTATGAAGGACAAGGGGATCGCCGACCTCGTGAACGAGCTACTGCTCGATGAGGTGATCGCCGTCGAGGGAAGCCTCAGCGACGACGGCTCCATCATGTTCGTCGATTCGCTGCACTTCCCCGAAGTCCCGCGGACGTACAAGCCGACCACCGCCGACCGCCACGTTCAGGCCGCGCTCATCTCCGACGTCCACGTCGGCTCTCAGGAATTCATGATCGACGCCTGGCACCGGTTCGCCGACTGGCTCCACACCGAGGAGGCGGAGCACGTCGAGTACCTCCTCATTGCGGGCGACATGGTCGAGGGCGTCGGCGTTTACCCCAACCAGGACGAGGAGCTCGACATCATCGACATCTACGAGCAGTACGAGGCTTTCGCCGAGTACCTGAAGGAAGTGCCCGGGGATATGGAAATTCTGATGATCCCGGGCAACCACGACGCCGTCCGGCTCGCCGAGCCACAGCCGGGGTTCGATGAGGAGCTACGCGACATCATGTCGGCCCACGACGCGCGCATCCATGGCAATCCCGCGCTGGTGGATGTCGAGGGGGTGCAGATACTGATGTATCACGGGGTCTCACTGGACGAGGTCATCGCTGAACTCCCCGAGGAGAAAGCCAGCTATGACGAGCCGCATAAGGCGATGTACCAGCTGCTGAAGAAACGCCACGTCGCTCCGCAGTTCGGTGGGATGACTCGGCTCGCTCCCGAGAAAGAAGACTACCTCGTGATGGAGGACGTGCCTGACGTTTTTCACACGGGCCACGTCCACAAGCTCGGCTGGGGGAAGTACCGCCGCGTCATTGCCGTCAATTCGGGCTGCTGGCAGGCGCAAACTGACTTCCAGAAGTCCGTTAATATTGACCCTGACGCCGGCTTCGCCCCGATTCTCGACCTCGATACGCTCTCGATGTCCGTCCACGATTTCAGCTGAGCTCGTTTTGCCCCACTCGGCCCCGTCGCGTTCTTATTGTGCTCTTTAAGCCTCCAGCTACCCGGCACACCCGGTACACGCCCCAGCAAACATATCGAGGTGAGCGAACGACCCGAACCGCTCCGGCGAGCGGGGTTTACCGCCCGGCGCACGTCGGTGCTCGTCGTCCTCGCGCTATCCGCTCTGATGGGCTTCCAGACCTGCGCTCGGTATCTGGCTTTTTCATCATCGGGCCGAAGAGCGTCTGGTGGGCCCCAGCTCATATCGTCCCCGGCATGAAGACGCTCTCGGGGGAGGGGGAGCGGAAGGGGAGGTCGGCCAACTTTCATACAGCGGGCCACCCCAGGATATTATTGGCCGGCTCGCCTTCACCGCGTGCTGGAAGCCCCTCTTGCGAGGCCGTCATATGCGGCACCAGCATCAACGGGCCGCCCATGCCTCAGCGACGATACGCCAGCTCTCTCGCGAGTGCTGCGAGTAGTGCGGCATGCGGGCCCGGCTGGTGTAATCGCTACCGTGAGCCGTCGTTGTGGAGCCACGCTTTGATCTCTCCGGCGAGCGGGCCGCGTCGATGGATGCGTTCGGACTCGACGTCCACGACCGTCGACCCCTGTCCGCCGGCGGTTTCGCCGGCATCGACCATTACCTCCGCCGCCGTGCGAATCTCGGGGTCGAGGTCTGCGATCGTCCGGGCGCTCTCGCGACCGGAGACGTTCGCGCTCGTCGCCGTGACGGGCCACACCCGCCCAAGGAGCGCAAGTGCGACCTCATGGTCAGGCACCCGGACACCGACGCGATCCCGGCCACCGGTGAGTGCCGCCGGAACCGCAGGTCCGCGCTCGACGACGACGGTGACGGGCCCTGGAAGGAACGCCTCGCAGAAGTCGCGCTCGCGCTCGGTCAGCGGACAGAGCTCGCTTGCCGCGTCGACAGATGGGACGGCCATCGACACCGGTTTCGAGCGGTCGCGCTGCTTGGCGTCGAATACTTGCGCGACGGCGTCGGCGTCGAGTGCATCGGCGCCGAGCCCGTACACTGTCTCGGTCGGGTAGACGACTATGTCGCCGGCGTTGACGGCGTCGGCAGCCCGATCGAGCGTCTCGTCCGCGACGGTCACGTCCCTACAGGTCCTCGAGTTCGGCTTCAATTGCGTCGTACGGTGGGAAATCGGGCCACGTCTCGGCGACCCACGCCCACTTGACGATCATATCCTCATCGACGAGGTAAATGGCGGGTTTTGGCTCCGCAATACCGCTCATGCCGTCGAGATCGTGGACGATACCGTACGCCTCGGCAACACCGTTTGCGGGATCGGAAAAAAACCGGAACTCGTCGAAGTCGCGCCAGTCACGAATAAACGTCTTGTGTCCGTACGGCGTCGAGATGGATAGTCCGACAAGCTGGATGTCGAAGTCTTCCCAGTCGCGGTCGCGGATCTCCTGCCAGATATAGGTGGCGGGGAAGTCGCCGTCCATCGGGTGGAAGACGAGGAGTACTGGCTCGTCCTCAGCGAGTTCGGAGAGCGTGGCGTCTGCCCAGTATTCGTTGTTGACCAGCGGGCGGGTAAAATCGGGTGCTTCATCGCCGGCCACGACATGGTCCGACGCCTCGAACTCGACGATATCGAATCCCAGATCCACGTCAGCTCACCCCGCTCCCATCCGCCCGGACGCCCTCACGCTCGGGCTCGCGCTGGCCGTATGTTGCCTCGACGTACTCAACGATGTTAGCCGACTCGGACATCGTGACGCCGGTGTGCTCGTCGACGATAGCGGGGACGGTCCGCGACCCGGAGATTCGCTTGACAGCGTCGCGCCGGGAGTGGCGCGCCTCGACGAACCGGGACTCGTACTCAACGCCGTTGTCCTGGAGTGACCGGACAACACGCTCGCAGAACGGACAGCCCTGCAGCCGGTACAGGGTGATAGTGTGGTCTGGCATGATGGGTGCTAGGTTCGGTCACTGTGTAAGGGTGTCGCCCCCGTCAGCGCGCACTTGCCTTGCAATCGGTCGCTGACGGGCCTGAGAGTCAGAACCCTTAATCCCCTTCCCCGGCAAGGCCCCACAGTCTAAAATGGGTTCAGCACCGCCGCCGCTCCTGCCGGCACAGGTGGATATCTACTTTACGACCGTCAGTGAGGGGGTGTTCTTCGCCATCGGTGTCGGCGTCATCGCCGTCCTTATTCTGCTGTCGGCGTTCTTCTCCTCCTCGGAGATCGCGATGTTCTCGCTTGCAAGTCACCGCATCGAGTCGCTCGCCGAGAGCGGCGAGGCCGGCGCAGACACGCTGAAAGAGCTGCGCGACGACCCCCACCGCCTCCTGGTCACGATCCTTGTCGGCAACAACATCGTCAACATTGCGATGTCTTCTATCGCAACGGGGCTATTCGCCGTCTTCCTCTCGCAAGGGCAGGCTGTCATCGCAGCTACCTTCGGTATCACAGCGCTCGTCCTGCTATTCGGCGAGTCGGCGCCGAAGAGCTACGCCGTCGAGAACACCGAATCGTGGGCGTTGACGGTTGCCCGCCCGCTGAAGCTCGCTGAGTTCGTGCTCCTGCCGCTCATCGTCCTTTTTGACTACCTCACTAGAATTGTTAACAAGGTTACAGGAGGACGCTCCGCCATCGAAACCTCCTACGTGACTCGTGAGGAAATCCGCGATATCATCGAAACCGGCGAGCGCGAGGGCGTCATCGAGGAGGATGAACGCGAGATGTTTCAGCGAGTCTTCCGGTTCAACAATACCATCGCTAAGGAGGTGATGACGCCACGGCTCGACATGACGGCCGTTCCGAAGGACGCCTCGATTGCTGAGGCTATCGAGACGTGTATTCAGTCGGGGCACGCCCGGATGCCTGTCTACGAGGGAAGCCTCGACAACGTCGTCGGCGTCGTCCATATCCGTGACCTGGTTCGTGATCTCAACTACGGGACTGAAGAAGAACTCGAACTGGAGGACCTCATCGAGCCGACATTGCACGTCCCCGAATCGAAGAACGTCGACGAGCTGCTGAAAGAGATGCGCCAGAACCGGATGCCGCTCGTCATCGTCATCGACGAGTTCGGAACGACCGAGGGGCTGTTGACGATGGAAGACCTAACTGAGGAGATCGTCGGCGAAATCTTGGAGGGTGAGGAGGAAGAGCCCATCGAATTCGTCGACGATGATACCGCCCTCGTCCGCGGCGAAGTGAACATCGAGGACGTGAACGAGCGGCTTGAAATCGATCTTCCGGAGGGCGAAGAGTTCGAGACCATCGCTGGGTTCATTTTCAACCGCGCCGGCCGGCTCGTTGAGGAGGGCGAGCAAATTGACTACGAGAACGTCGAGATTCGCGTTGAGGACGTGGAAAACACCCGCATTATGAAGGCACGCGTCACCCGACTCCCCGACGAGGTCATCGCCGAAGAGGGGGACGAACCATTGGAGGTCGAAGACTAACCGAGCAGGGCGCTGACGCCGAGAAAGCCGGCATAGGAGACGCCGAGCGCCAGCGCCAGCGACCCGATCCACGCGAGCACCGTGTAGCCCATTTTCCGGCCTGACACGCCTGCCCCCCCAGCCGCGTACCCCGAGCCAATGATCGCGGAGACGATAATTTCGTTGAACGAGACGGGGACGCCGAAGAAGACCGCCGACTGCGCGATTGCGAACGAGGGGATGAGCGCCGCGATGGAGCGGCGCGGTCCCAGCGAGGAGTAATCCTGTGCGAGGGCCTTGATCATCCGCGGCGCACCGGTCCACGACCCCGCGAGCAGGCCGGCTCCACCGGCCAGCAGCAGCGCTGGGAGCGGGACAGAGACGGTCTCCGGTCCCAACAGCGGGAGTAGCGGTCCCAGGGCGAGGCCGACCTGCGAGCCGCCCGCGGAGAACGCCACGAGTCCTCCGAGCGCGAGCAAGAAATGCCGCTGGCCCGCCGCCTTGTTACGAGCGATATCGACACGGAGTGCGCCGGCGACCAGCCCGGCGAACGCAAGCGTGGCGAGTACCTTCCCCGCGAACACCGGAGGGCCGGTCGCCCCTTCGCCGACGACGGCGCGGGTGACCGCGGCTGCGATGCCGCGCTCCTCGCCAGCCGGCCCGAGCAGCACGAACTCGATGTTCGCAAGGAGAACGCTGACTATCCCCGCCAAGGTTGGCACGGCCACGGGCTCGGCGACGCGCTCGTCGCGCAGCAGTCTCGCGGTGGCGTAGGCGATGCCGCCGCCAACGAAGGGGACGAGCAGCCACAGCGCCGCGATTTCGGTGTATTTCGGCCACGCTGGGCCCCGACCCAGCGCCAGCCCCGCTCCGACGACTGCACCGGTGACGGTGAACGCGGTAGCGATCGGGTAGCCGGCGAAAACCCCGACGGCGACGAGCGCCGCCGCTGTAAGCAGACCGACGATGGCGGCTGTCGGCGTCAGCGGGGCGCCGACGAGCAACTCCGTCCCGACCGCCTCGGTGACGTTGGCACCTTGGAGAACGGCACCGGCCAGTCCGAGGATGCCGACGACGAAGCCCGCGCGCATCACACTGATGGCGTTAGCCCCGACTGCGGGGGCGAAAGGCGTCGAACCGGAAGAGCCGGCGCCAATGGCCCACGCCATGAACAGCGACGCGAGGCCAGCGACGGCGAGCGTGAGGAGGGTTCCGGTCGCGACCATCAGCGGCTTTCAGGAATGTCAATCATACGGTCGTGCCTCGGCGCCCGCGCGTAAAGCCTCGTGGGAACTCAACCCTTGACCGGCATGTACGCGAGCGGGACAACGAGCAGGACGACAACCCCTGAGAGGATGACGACACCCCACAGCCCATTCATTCGCTGTTGGAAGTTATCCTGGCGCGCGAGGTCACTCTGGTAGGCACCGTACGCCTCGGCGGTCGGTGCGATGGCAACGGATACGTCCTCGCCGCTCGTCCGGAAGTGTGCGAAATAGCGGGTATCGTCGGCGAGGGTGACGTTCCCACCTTCTTCGAGGGCGATCTCTTCGGTCTCAGAGCCGTTTTGATACGTCAGGCTTCCGACCGGGGTTGGGCTCCCACCCTCCTCGCCGCTCGGCTCCTCCATCGTCACCTGGACGGTGTACTCCGTCCCGCCTGCGGTGAACGTAGAGCCGTTCTCGTACTCCTGGCCGGGGACATCCACGGCCGGCTGCTCGGCCATCGCGATGACCGAGTAAGCGCTCGCCCCCATGACCACGAAGAAGACGAGGTAGATCGCCGCGACTCGCCGTTGCATAGGTCGGCCTACTGAAGCGCCCTGTATAGGCGTTACTTTTCGCGTACATCCGGGCCCCGCGGACATATGTGCCGGCGCCCGATAGCGGGTGTATGGACCCACGGACCCACGAGCACGCCGAGACCCTGGTCGACTGGAGTGCGCGCGTCGAGCGGGGCGACGACGTGGTGGTCGCCATCGCTGAGGGTGCCCACGAACTCGGTGTGGCCGTCGCTGCGGCTCTCGGCGAGCGCGGCGCAAACGTCGTCACCACGTACGACTCGGCGGAGATCGACCGCGCCTACCTCAACGCTCACGACGGTGATTTCGCGGCGGCCGCCCACGAGTTGGCGCTCTACGAGGCTGCCGACGTCGTGCTCCGACTCGGCGGCGGCCGCAACAGCGCTGAGACCGCCGGTGTGCCGGCCGCGACACGGGCGGCTCGCGACGCGGCAACCCAAGACGTACGAGAGGCTCGGCTGGCGACCGACTGGGTCTCGACCGTCCATCCGACGCGCTCGCTTGCCCAGCAGGCGGGGATGAGCTACGCCGCCTACCGTGAGTTCGTCTACGACGCCGTCCTCCGCGACTGGGCGGCGCTTGCTGAGGAGATGGCGGAACTGAAAACCCGGCTCGATGCCGGTAGCGAGGTCCGAATCGTCAACGGGGGAACGGACCTGCGCCTCGACGTCGCGAACCGAACGGCAGTGAACTCCTGTGCGAGCGTCGCGTACGGCTCCCACAATCTTCCGTCCGGCGAGGTGTTCACCGCGCCGGCGACGGCAGAGGGCCATGTCACGTTCGATATCCCGATGACCATTCGCGGCGAGCCAGTCCGTGATGTCCGCCTGGACTTCGAGGCAGGGGAGGTGACCGACGTCGTGGCTGCACAGGGTGAGAGCGTGATCCGCGACGTGGTCGAGACAGACGCAGGGTCGCGACGACTCGGGGAATTTGGCGTTGGTATGAACCGTGGTATCGACCGCATCACCGACAACATCCTGTTCGACGAGAAGATGGGCGGAACCGTCCACCTCGCCTTGGGCCGCGCATACGACGCGAACCTCCCCGATGGCGAGACGCCTAACGACTCAACAGTCCATGTTGATCTCATTACCGACATGCGCGGCGACTCCCGACTGACGATCGACGGTGACCTGGTCCAAGAAGACGGAGCCTTCGTCTAGGAGTGAGGCGAATTCCGTGCCCCGCGTGAACTCGTTTCACTAACTTTCAATTCAAAAACACTTATGACACGGGACCGTGTGATTACATACGATCTACGGTGTCCAGCGCGAAGCTCGCGGCCGCCCGTGCCGCACTCCTGAACGCACTCGACGCGAGTGAGGACCGCGAGGTCCGTCGCTGTATCGACGAGGCGATCCAACATCTTCACGCGCTCGAGGTCGAACTCGCAGCCCGTGAGACGATGGACTCGAGCGCGGATGTAGACGACGAGTAGGCCGACGGGCTTAGGTTCCCCCGCAGGATACATGCGAACGGCAGAGGGAGCTCGGTCACCGCCTCGCCGGGTGCGAACCCGGCGGCGAGGAAAGTCCCCCCACCGTCTGGGCGGGCGACTGGACGCAAGTCCAGAGCGGGAGACCGCTGGCGCTGGAACAGCAACGACACGTCCCGATCTGAGCGATGACCCGCGCGACCCAACCCGCGAGGTGAGGAAGTTAACCCGGGGAGCGTCGACGGTCGGGGACCGATGGAACGGCGAATCCTCGCCGGTGCAAGCCCGTCGCAGTTGGTAGCCCGGACGCCGCGGCGGGCGCTCAGCCGAATGCCGAGTCGAACAGAAGGGGGCTTACTCCCCTCAGCCGAACTTTATGTTGAGTTCTAACTCATTGCTTACTCGCCGCCGAAGCCAACATGTTCGGCGTCGTTCGCGCATCGGTCGGCGGCGGCGCCGATATCAAACTCGCGTACAATCTCGCCGTCCTCGATAAGCGGCTCAAGCAGCGATCGCCCGTCTACCGGTCTGGATTCGTTCGCGGGTCTGACGACGTGCTCGTCGTTGACGCGGTACACCTGCTTCTTTCCGCCGAGCTTCCCGCGCTTGGCGACGGGCTCACCGTCTCGCTCCACGATGTCCAGCGCGAAGTCCACGGGGGGGGCGTTCGAGATGGCCGACCCGACGCCGATACCATCAACGTGTGGGCCGAGCTCACGCACCGCGGTCACGTCAATCCCGCCGGAAATGAACACGCCTACCTCCGGAAAGCCGTCGTTGTCGAGCGCCCACTGCACCTCGCGGACGATGTGGCGGAAGTCACCGCGTCGCGAGCGGGTAGTATCAAGCCGGATTGCATCGAGCCCCTCAACCGCGCGTGCGGCTCGCACTGCCTCGTCTACCTCGTCGCTGTAGGTATCGGTCAAAGCCACCCGCGGGACGCCCTCGCCCACGTGCTTGTCGAAAGCCCGCCAGGCGGCCTCCTGTTTCCCTCTCCCAAAGCAGATAACGAGCGCGTGGGGCATCGTCCCACCAGCTTCTTGCCCGATGACCTCACCGGCGGCGACGTGCGAGAACCCGTCAACGCCTCCGATCAAAGCGGAGCGCTCGAGAGCAGCGGTACTCGCAGGATGGACGTGACGCGCCCCGAAAGAGAGCACGTCTATGTCCGGGCCACCCGACGCCCGAGCCGCCGAGACCACCTCGCGCGCTGCCGTTGCCCAGCCACTCGCTGGCGACAGAAACCCGAGTAATGAGGTTTCGAGCTCTGCGAACTCCAGGTACTCTCCCTCGATGCGCATCACTGGTCCGCCGTCGAACAACTGTCCCTCCCGCAGCGCGTGGGCTGTCACGTCCCGTCCAGCAAGGAGGTGAGCGGCGTCTTTCAGCCCTGCAAGCACCTCGAACTCCCCTGTCGGGAACTGGTCCGCCGTCACCTCGACAACGACGTCTGGGTTCCGTCCTGCACCCTCAAGGGCCTCGCGCGTCCGGTCGAAGTACGCGTCCGTCGCCCGCCCCTCCGCGATTACCTCGGAGGGGACGATATCGAACATGCACACTCCTACGCCGGGCCGTCGAAAAAGCTACCCGTGTATCAATCTGTTCTCAAGCTAGTGTGTGCTATTCCTTCGAGAGCGATGCGACGACGGGTGACACAGTGCCCGGTAGCGCGCGCTAATTCCCGTGTTGCCACGCGACCGTGAGCCAGCAGCGTACCAACCAGTCGACTGGGAAGGCGTGTGGCCGTGATTCGCTTCTGAGCCTGTCTTAGAGGGAAGCCGCGGCCCCAACCGAAGCGGTCCACCCTCCCTCATCGGAACCTGCCCGTGCCGCTGGCATAGACGCAGGTGACCGCTTCGTGGTCCTCGACTACGCACATCCACGGCTGGTTCGTTCCTCTCTTGCGCATCAGGCTGCAGCTATGTCACTCGCTCAGCCCATGGTGTCTCTGCCATCATAGTATCGGCGGCGCTGCGAGCCAGCTACCTGCTGGAGCATCGTCTCCGATCCGTCCGCCCACTACTTATCGGATCGCAGATAAGAATATGAACCAGCGCGCCCGCCACTTACCTCATCCGTGAACGCCGTCCAGGTCATCTACCGTCGGCGCGTTCACGACCGTCACCGTCTCTGCCGTCCGTGTCACGGAAAAGGCGTCGGCGAACGGTCCGTCTGGGATCACGAGCGCCGTATCGATGCGTTCGCCGCCCTTCGCGCGAAGCATCCGGAGGTAGGCGTCGCGGAACTCTTGGGCGTCCGTCCCAGAGTCGAAGGTCAGCCGCCAGACGTAGCCGCCGGCCGAGTCGTTTGTGTATGGAACGAGTGTATCGCCATCCCACCCCGCCGCAGCCGGGTGATCATACGCGTACGGTGATTCGTCTGGGGCACGGTCGTTTGCCCACAGGCTCGCGTAGACGGTTGCCTCGCCGAGCGTCTCCGTCCCCCGGTCGAAACGGTCCCACTCGTCGTCCGAGCGGTCCGGGACCCGAACCTCGGTTGGCGCGTCGTTGGGATACTGCTCGGGATGGAGCACCTGCTCGGTCGATTCGGGGAACCGGTTGTACGCGTCGTTCACCGCGGCCCAGCCGCCACGTTCTTGAAGCGCCTCGACGAATCTCGGTCCCTCCGCGTACGGCGTGAAGATCGTCACGAACACCCCCATATCGAAGGCCGGCGAGCGAGTACTGACGCCGCGCGGCGGCTGGTCGAGACAGTCCCACTCGTCGCTACACCGTGCGTCGTAGAGCGCCTCAACGCGGTTGGCGTCACCCTCAGTCAGTCCGGCGGCTGCAAGCCGGCCGTCGCGGGTGTCGCGGTTCGGCCCGAAGGAGAGTTGCGGATGTTGATTTTGAAGGGCGTGGACGAGTTCGTGTGCCAGCGTCCGGGTGTCGAGCATCGGCGTGGCGGCGTCGGAGACGACGACGATCTCGGCGTCGCTCGGCGAGTAGTAGCCGACGACCGAGCCGCGGTAAATGGCGTCGAACGTCGCGGCGACGGTGCGGTCCTCGCCGACGAGCAGCGGCGCCTCCCACACCTGCTCTTCCCAGGGATCGACCGAGCGGTTCGCCCGGCTTGCACGGTACGACTCGCGGCTCACCACTCGCACTGGGACGCGTTCGCGGAACTCTAGGCCCCTGATGAGTTCTACTCGAGCCGCCGTCCGCGCGACCACGGCCTCTAGTTCCGTCTCGTTCAGGCCGTCCTCGGGGGTCACGTCGAGCGTCGCGTCGTGGCTGTACCCCCACTCCTCGCCCAACTCCGCGTCCGGTCCGCCTGTCCCGGGCGTGTAGCCTGCCGAACAGCCCGCAAGCAGGGCGAGCAGGACGACGGCGAGCACTCGGGAGTTCATACGGTCACCTCCCCAGTCGGCTGACGGTCGCCGAGGGACGCCCGGGCGTGGACGCCGCCGAGGTCGGCGACCGTCGGTGCGTTCACCACGGTTACAGTGTCGCCGCTCTGGGTGACCCGGAAGGCGTCAGCGAAGGGCCCGTCGCGGACGACGACAACGTCGTCTGCAACCCGCTGTCCGGCGTGTCGTACCCGCAGCAGCCGGTCGTAGCCACGGATGAACTCGTTCGCTTCGCTCGCGTTTGTGAACCGGAGCCGCCACACGTAGCCGTCGGCATCGCCGTCGCGGTACGCGCGGAAGCGGTCTGTGACGAGTCCCTGCGAGTAGAGATCGCGGTAATCGGTCGCCACCGCGTCGTTGCCGCGCGCGACAAGCCCGTTTGCCCAGAAAGCCGTGTGGACGCCGACGCGACCGAGGCTGTCGGTCGGTCCGTACGGCTCCCAGGAGGCGTTCGAGCGGTCCGCGACGGCGAGAGGGGCTGGGGCGACGGGGTAGCGGCTCGGCTCGAGCAGTTCCCGAGTCGTGGTCGGTGGTGCTTCGTATGCGGCGGTAACTGCCGACCAGCCCCCGTTCTCTCGCGCCCGAATCGCCTCGACGAACGCCGGCCCAGCGACGTACGGCGCACGGAAGGTCAGGTAGATGCCCGGGTACGTGGCGACGGCTGAAGCGTTCCCGCCCTCGCGTGTCGGCCGAGGGAGACAGTGCCACTCAGTGCCACACCGCGCCGCGTAGATGCGCTCAACAACGACGGCCTCGCCCTCTGTCAGACCGCGTCCGGCGAGGCGGCCGTCGAGTGTCGCCCGATTTCCGACCCGCCAACTGCGCTGGTCTTGGAGCGCATGGACGAGTTCGTGTACCAGTGTCCGGGTGTCGAGCCCTCCGACGAGGCCGACCGTGTCCTCACTCGGGAGGTAATAGCCGGCGACCGCGCCACCGAACAACGCGTCGACGGCCCGCTGGCTGTCCGTGTCCTCGCCGACGAGGAACGCCGCCTCCCACCGCTGGTCGCTCGCGCGCGTCTCTCGCGGCGTGAAGGAGAGTCCGCGCTCGCGGTACTCGTCACGAGAGAGCAGTTCGACCCGCACGTCGCCGTCGAACTCGACGCCCCTGATGAGTTCGACGCGGGCGATCGTTCGCGCGAGGACGGCCCGGCGCTCGGCGTCGCTGATCCCGTCCGCCAGCGTGACGTTCAGTGTCGCATTGGCCGCGTACCCGCCCTCCCAGCCGATCCGGTCTGGCTGTGGCGGCGGCGTCGGGGCAGTTCCGCCGTCGAAGCCGACGCTACACCCCGCGAGGGTGAGGAGGAGCGCGAGCGCAACCGTCGCCGCCGGTCGAATCATCAGTTCGGGGCGAGATCTCGGAGGTCACGCGTCGCCGGGGCGTTGACGATCGTCACTGTGTCGCCGTCAACGGTCAGCCGGAACGCGTCCGTGAAGGGGCCGTCGTCGACCCGGTAGACGCCGTCGCGGATCTCGCTGCCTCCCCAGTGGTCGAGCAGTGCGCGGTAGCCGGTTGCGAACTCGCGGGCCTCGGCCGGCGAGTCCCAGCTACTCCGCCAGACGTAGGCGGTCTCGCCGTTTCTCTGGTAGACGTGCAGACGGTCGCCGTCCCAGCCGTCGGTGTACGCGAGACCGTACTCGAACGGGTCCGCGCGGTTGACCTCGCCGTTCTCGAGATTGAGGAACGCCTCGCGCGCGACGACGCCGCCCTCGCGGTAATCATCGTACAGCGTGTACGCGAACATCGCGGTCATCCCCGACTGCCCGAGGGTGGCGTACGGCGCACGACCTGCTGGCCGCACGCGCTCCCAGCCGTTCGCGGCCCGTTCGCGGAGGTCGACCTCGGTCGGCGGGTCGCGGTCGACGGCGTACTTTTCTGGGTGGATGACCTGCTCGCTCGATGCCGGATACCGGTCGTGCATCGCGTCGACCCGGTCCCAGCCGCCGCGGGCCTCGTAGAAGCCGACGAAGCCAGGGCCGTCGCTGTACGGGAAGTAGTTCAGCACATAGATTCCGAGGTGGAAGTCACCGCCGCCCCCACCACTCGACGTGGGCGCGGAGAGACACGACCACGCGCCGCCACAGTTGGCCATGTAGCGGCGCTCGACGAGGTTCGCCTCTCCCTCGATGAGCCCGTTCTGAGCGTTGTACCCATCGCGTGTCGAGGCACGCACGTCACCGATGCCGAACTGTTGATCCTGAAGAGCGTGGACGAGCTCATGGCTCAGTGTGGTCTCGCCTGGCAGGTCAGGCGTGTCTCCCGGGTAGACGACGACGATCCGGTCGCTCCCCGGCGAGTAGAACCCTGCGACCGAGGAGCCGCGGTTCGACTGCTGAACAGCCAGCGAGTCGCGGTCCTCGCCGATGAGGAACAGCGCCTCGAACTTTGCGTTGTCGAACCGGCGGAAAGCGCGCGAGTGGTCCCGCTCGCCCGCCGACCGGTTGCGGAACTCGGCGCGTGAGACGAGCTCAACCGGGACCGTCGACTCGAACTCCCGCTCGCGGACCGTCTCGACGCGCGCCATAGCGCGGGCGACGACCGCCTCCACCTCGGTCTCGTTCAGCCCGTCCGACCGGTCGATCGCGAGCGTCTCGTTTGCCCAGTACCCTGCCTCCCAGCCGAGCCGGTCGCGTGCGGGGTCCGGCGGGGCGGTCGACGCCTTCTCGGCCGTCGTCGCTGTCGGCGTCGCGGTCCTGTCGATGGGCGTCCCAGCGAAGCCGGAGCTACACCCGGCCAGCGCGAGGAGGAGGGCGACCAGGACGGCGTGACGTCGGCGCATACGTCGCCGACGGGTGCGACGGACAAAAACGGCCCGCCGGTCCCCGCGAACCGCTTTTGTCCGCCGCGTGCCACAATCTATGTATGCACGAGTTCGACCCCGACTCGACGGCGGTCGTTGTCGTCGACATGCAACACGGCTTCTGTCATCCGGACGGCTCGCTGTACGCACCAGGCAGCGAGGCCGCCCTCAACCCCTGCAGCGAACTGGTCGAACGCGCCCACGAAGCCGGCACGTGTGTCGTCTTCACACGGGACGTCCACCCGCCCGAGCAGTTCGACGGGAACCACTACTACGACGAGTTCGACCGCTGGGGGGAACACGTCCTTGAGGGGTCGTGGGACGCCGAGCTCCACGCCGACCTCCCCGTCGCCGAGTCGGACCACGTCGTCGAGAAACACACCTACGACGCCTTCCACGAGACGGAACTTGACGGGTGGCTCTCCGCGCGCGGCGTCGACGACCTACTCATCTGCGGCACGCTCGCGAACGTCTGCGTGCTCCACACGGCGGGTTCGGCTGGCCTCCGCGACTACCGACCCGTCCTCGTCGAGGACGCCGTCGGTGCCATCGAGGACGACCACCGGGAGTACGCCCTCGAGCATGCCGCGTGGCTATTCGGCGAACTGACGACGCTCGCGGACGTGGCGTTCGTCTAAGCCTTCGATCAGCCGTGACCGCCGGTCCGCGCTCCATACTTAACTCCCGAATCGACGTTCGGACGGTAGCGACGCGGGGAAACGACTGCCGGCGCGCGACACTATGCTCACCACTGTACCGACTCGACCGGCCGCACCGACCACGACCAGTGACCCGACTGAGGTCGAGCGATGAGGCGCGCGGTCGTCCTCGCGGCGCTCTTCGTCCTCCTCGCGGGGTGCAGCGGCGGCGGTGCGCTGACCGGCGGGGACGCGACCCCGACTGCGACGGCGGCCGGGAGTGGCGGTGGAAGTAGCAGCGACACTGGCGAGGGGGCCGGCGACTCGACGCCGGAACCCGGTGAGTCGTGGGATCGGTTCGCGTTCGCCGAGGGAGAGTTCTACCGGTACGCGGTGGTCGACCGCGCGAACGAGCGTGAGGCCGAGGTGACCTGGGAAGTCCTCGCGGTCGACGGCGAGCAGCTCACCGCCGAGTTCACCTATCTCGCTGACGGGGCCGCTGTGACCCGCACTGTCACCGGCGAGGAGGCGACCATCGCTTTCGAGCTCGTCCGGGCGGCGACGGACGGTGACGAGGCCGAGATCGAGGCGGCGACGCGTGCGGCGACCTACCTCTCGCTCGGCCCGTTCAACCCGGCGACGACGTTCTTTACGAGCCGTGAGCTCGCGGTCGGCAACAGCTGGAACCTCGCCGGAAGCCCGACCGCCGGCTATGCCACCGCCTCTGTTAAGGGACGCGACAGCTACGCCGGCACGGACTGCTTCGCCACCGCGATCCGCGTCCCGGACAATGCCGAGTGGGCTGATAGCACCTTCTCGGACTTCGAGATGTGCATCGATCCTGGCCTCGGGCTGGCGCTGTACACCGCCTACTACGAGCCTGACGCTGACGAGCCGCTGTTCGAGGTGACGCTGGTTGAACACCGTGGCTGAGCGCGCGGGTCCAGTCCCTTGACCTACGACCGAAACAGCCGGTAGGCGCCGGTCCCAACCGCGACGGGCTCCACTCCGTCATCAGGGATCTCTGACTCCAGTAGCACCTCGCTGACGCCGACGGTGTTGCCCGCCCGGACGACCTCCGCGGTCGCCGTGAGGTCGCCGGTCGCCTGCTCGAGGTAATTGACGTTGAGGTTGATCGTCGCCATCCCGTCCTCGACGACGTCGTCGAGGTGACCCCGCAGCGCCATTCCGCCGGCCACGTCGATGAGCGTCGAGGCGACGCCGCCCTGTACCGGGTGGCGGGTATCGCCGTCCGCGCCAGTCCAAGGCACGTTCGTTAGTTTCGACTGATAGGGAATAGACATCACGGCGCGCCCGTAGGCGAGTTCGTCCACCTCGACGCCCAGCCACGAGAGGAACTCGTGGTGGGTATCGATGTAGTGTTGCAGGGCGTCGGCCGCGCCGTCCGGCAGGTCGCGTGCATCGCTCATACCGCGGCCACGATGGCGAGCGGTTTGTAGCTTCTTTTCTCTCTACCGCGCCGCCTGCACCGCGCCCTCGAGGCCGGCGACGTATGCGGCTAGGTCCGTTGTCGTCACGATACCGATGACGCCCTCGTCGTCGTCGACGACGGGGAGATGGTGGATACCGCGCTCGACCATCGCGTCGGCGGCCTCAGTGACGGTCGCCTGTGCCGTCGTCGTGACGGGGTCGGTCGACACGTACTTAGAGACAGGTGTCTCGTCCTTCGGCTTCTGGTTGGCGACGATGCGGACGAAGTCAGTCGAGGTGAGGATGCCCTGCAGATCGTTGTCGTCGTGCCCGACTACGAGCACCGAACCGACGCCCGCATCGAGCATTCGCTCCGCTGTCTCCTCGACAAGCGTGTCTGGCGCGACGGTCAGGAGGTCGGTTGACATGATCCGGGCGACGAAGATATCGTCCATGAACGAACAGGACAGACCGGGGTAGTATAAACCCGACGCCCCACTACGATAGGATCAGGCCGGTGTCTCGGCCGATGGGCCGTAGGCGACGCCGGTCGCCTCAGCCGAGCGCGCCCACAGTCGCTCGGCGGCGTCGCGGTCGTAGGCGCCCGCCGCGGCACGCTGGACCTCCGGAGGACCGCGCATATTCATTAGCCCGCCCGGGCCGACGTAGTCGCCACCCTCGACGGGCCCGACCGCGGCGTACAGCGTCGGGAGCGCACCCGCCGCCGACGACTGGGCCAGCAGGGCGTTGCCGAGGCGCATCCCGACCCGCTCGATCGGGTTGCTTGCGGCGCGCCCCTGAAGCTCGGTCGCTGCCCAACCAGGGTGGCAGCCGAGGCTATCGACGTCGCTCGATCCGAGCCGTCGGTCGAGTTCGAACGCGAACAGGAGGTTCGCGAGCTTCGAGTCGGCGTAGGCGTCCCACCGGTCGTACCCCGTCGGGTTGCCCGGCCCCGCCCGTGCGACGGTCCGGTCGGGCTCACCGCGCTCGTGGAGGCCCGAGGAGACGGTGACGACCCGGTCGGTGACCTGATTACAGAGCAGTCCCGTCAGCGCGAAGTGGCCAAGGTGGTTCACCCCGAACTGCGTCTCGAAGCCGTCTGCAGTCTCCGAGTAGGGTAACGCCATCACGCCAGCGTTGTTCACGAGCACGTCTATGTCGCCGTCGAGGTCGGCGGCGAACGCGCGCACCGAGGCGAGGTCGGCCAGGTCGAGCTCCGCAACGACGAGATCGGCGCCTGGCACCTCACGCCGGATGTCGTCGGCCGCGGTCTCGCCACGCGTCGTCGAGCGGCAAGCCATCACGACCGTCGCGTCGGCGCGGGCGAGTTCGCGGGTCGCCTCCAGTCCGATGCCGCTGTTCGCGCCCGTCACCACCATCCGTCGCCCCGACTGGTCCGGGATATCTGCCGTGCTCCAGCTCATACGTTCTGGAGGGGGGCGACACGGATACCCCCTACGACCGCGCGAGCACCGTGAGCGCCGCCACCCCGCCGATGAGGAGGGCGAACCAGTAGCTCATCACACGGTACACGAGCGCGGCGGCGAAGGCGTCCGCGAGCGCCAGCCCCGTCAGTGCGACCAGCAGCGCGACCAGTGCGGCCTCAACGCCGCCGAGTCCACCGGGCGAGGGAGTGAGTCCAGCGAGCGTCGATGCTGGGACGACGAACAGGACGAGCAGTGGCTCGACGGCCGGGAGGTCGAGTGTCAGCCCGGCGAAGTACAGCGGGAGCGCGAAGAACACCCAGCCGAGGTAGGCGAAGGCGACGGCCTCGATCAGCGCGAGCCGGTCCTGTGCGATGCGACCGAACGCCTCATAAAGTCGATCGACCCGCTCCGCGACCCGCTCTCTCGCCAGCCGGTCGGTGAGCCGCGAGAGGGGTGTGCAGGCACGGAGCACGACTGCGCGAACGCGCTCGCGGAACCGCCAGCCAACAACGACCAGCGCGGGCACACCCAGCGCCATAACGAGCAACCCCTGTGCCAGCCCCTTCGCCGCTGCGGGCAGCGACGACTGGAGCAACAGGACAGAGAGTCCGACCGCCGAGAAGGAGAAGAAGGGGAGCAGGTTCAGCAGGTCGGCGGTAACGACGGAGGCCAGCGACTCCTCGTAGGTGGCCTCGGTGTCGCTCGAGAGCACGTACGCGATGAACGGCTCACCGCCCGCCTGCCCCAGTGGGGTGACGTAGTTGGCAAAGGTCGCGGCAAAGTAGGTGACGACGAGCTTCCGATACGGGACCGAGATGCCGGCCACCCGAAGGACGATCTGCCACGCTTTCCCCCACAGCGCCAAACACGCAACCGTCGAGAGACAGCCGACTGCGAGCCAGCGCGGGTCGGCGGCCGCGAGTGCTTCGCGCACCTGATCGAGCCCGACCCCGGCGGCGAACAGGTACAGCAGAATCCCCGCGACGGCGAACCCAAGCAGGGTCTTCCACAGCGTACCGCGGTCGAACGGGAGCGTGCGGGCCACTTACTCGAGGTAGCCGAGGTCGCGGAGTCGCTCCTGTGTCGTGTCGTCCATGTCGCCGAGCACGTCCGCGTCGGGGTCGTAGTCGTCGTCCCACGGCTCCCCGACGCGCGCCTCGAACTCGCGGAGGGTCGCCTCCACCTCGGCGACCGCCTCGTCGGATGTCGTGCCGTCCGCGGCGACGAGGTTCTCCCGCTCCCCGGGATCGCGATCGAGCCGGTATCCCTCGTCGTCGATCCGTTCGTTCCGGACGTACTTCGCGTCCGGTCGGCGGGCCGCACGCATCCGTGAGTAGTAGCGGGAGTCTTCCTCGAGGGTGATCTCCGCCTCCGCGGCCTTCGTCTCCAGCTGTTTCAGCTCCACGACTGGCCGGTGGTACTCGACGAAGGCGTACTCGCCGTCGGCGAAGTCGCGGTAGTCCACTGAGAGCAGTGATCGCTTCGGGTCGAGAGGCTCGCCCACGGCCTCGACGCCGGCGGCGTCGAGTACCGTGTGGTAGAGGTCCTGCAGCTCTACCTGCTCATCCGAACGCCCCGGCTCCCGGCCGGGGGTCTTTACCAGCAGTGGGACGTTCACCAACGGGTCGTAGATGCCAAACTCGTGGCCGTAGAGGTCGTGTTCGCCGTGCAACTCGCCGTGATCGGCACACACGATAACGAGCGTGTCGTCCCAGCGGTTGGTCGCCTTCAGATGATCGAACAACCGCTCGAGTTCGGCGTCGATGTGGCGAATCTCCGCATCGTAGAGGCCACGAATGTCGTTGAACTCCGCGTCGCTGATCTGGCGCGCCCCTGAGTTGGACTCCTTTGAGTTCTGGCACACCTCCGCGGGGTCGACGCCGGGTGCGAACTCCTCGCGGTACTCGTCGGGCGGATAGACGGGGAGGTGGGCATCCATCAGGTTGACGAACGCGAACCAGTCGTCCCCGGCTGCGGTCGCCTCGTCGGTGAACCGGATCGTTTCGTCGATAACCTCAGGTGTCTTCGAATCGGCTCCCTCCGCGCCGGCGAAGTACTCGTGGATGTCGTTGCCAAGCTCGACGAGCTTGTTCGCGACCGCACGCATCCGGTCGTTGTCGTTCACTTTCTGCCAGAGGTCGGCGAGCGTCCCTGAGAGGAGGTCGCCAGGCATCGCCTCGAAGAAGTTGTCCTGCCGGTCGAACCCCACCGTCAGTCGGGTATATGGGGTGATCCAGGCGTTCGAGGAGTAACAGGCGGTGGCGTAGCCGCCGGCCCGCATCGCCTCCGCGAGTGTGCCGACCGACTCGTCGAGGTACGGCTGTTCTTGACTTGCGCCGTGCTGGCTGGGGTAGAGGCCAGTGAACATCGACGCATGGACGGGGAGTGTCCACGGCGCCGGCGCGACCGCTTGGTCGTACACCGTCGCCTCCGTCGCGAACCTCTCCAGCACCGGCGTTGTGGGCGTCTCGTAGCCGTATGGGGTGAGGTGGTCCTTCCGGACCGTGTCTAGCACGACAAAGAGGACGTTGTCCGCGGCCGCTGTCATACCCCGGCTTTCCGCCTAAGGCGAATAAATCTCGTGGTCGCGCGTCGGTGGCTAATCGTCCGAGGTGATCGGCTCGCCCTGCCCGTCCGTCGGCGCTGGACTCGCCGACATGTCGTCCTCCTCGGCGTAGGGGTACCACGTCATCTTCGTGTTGTGCATGTACGGGTCCTCGTAGTTGGTCTCTTCCGGTTCGGCCAGCCCGGTGAGATCGTCCTCCTCGTGGCGAGCAATGAACTCACGGAAGCTCTCTCCGGTGGCCCGTTCTTGCTCATACACAGCCAACAGGTTCTCGATGTATCCTGGAATCTCATCGGCGGGAACGCGCATCTCGACCCAGTCGGCGAACTGCGGGTCCTCGCCGAGTCCCCCGCCGAGTCCCACGTCGAACGCCTCGACCGGTTCACCGTCCTTGCGGGTCTTCATACCGCGCAAGGAGATGTCGGCGATCTGTGGCTGGGCACAGGAGGCGGTACAGCCCGACAGATGAATGTGGAAGTCCTCGACGCCCGATGGGACGGCCACGTTGTCTTTCAGCCAGCGGGCATACCGGACCATCCGGTTTTTTGTCTCGACGATGGACAGCGAACAGTACTCGGTACCGGTACAGGCGATGGATCCGCGCATGAACGGGTGGGGGTCCGGCGAGTACTCCTCCAAGAGCGGCTCGTTGAGGAACTCGTCGAGTCGCTCGGAGTCGACGTCGGTGACGATGAGGTTCTGGCGCTGCGTGATCCGCACCTCGCCGCTCCCGTACTCATCGGCGAGGTGGGCGAGTTCGCGGGTGTCGGCAGCGCCCATCCGGCCCACGAGCACGCTCAAGCCCACGTAGTAGTTGCCGTCCGGTTGCTCGTGGACGCCAACGTGGTCGCCATGCTCGCCGTCGCCGGCATTGTAGGTGTACTGCTCGCGGAGGTCCTCACCGGCTGTCCGGAGTTCGCCATCGACGAACTCCTCTTCCAGGACCCGACGGAACTTCTCCGTCCCCCACTCGTCGACGAGGAACTTGATGCGGGCGTTGAACCGGTCGTCACGGTCGCCGTGTTCGCGGAATAGCGCCGAACACGCACCGGCGACCTCCGCGGCCTCGTCGGGCGTACAGAACACGTCGATTGACCGCGAGAACCGCGGCTCCTTGCGCGCAAGCCCCCCGCCGACGCGGACGTTGAACCCTTTCACCGTCTCGCCGCCGATCTCCTTCGTCGCGGGCTCGAACGCGAGGTCGTTGATATCTCCCTGGCCACAGCCTTCGGTACAACCCGTGACGGAGACCTTCCACTTCCGGGGGAGATTCGAGTGATCCTCGTCGCCTTTGAATCGGTTGTTGAGCTCCTCGGCGACAGGCCACGCGTCAATAAACTCGTTGGTGTCCTTCCCGGCAACGGGGCAGCCGACTATATTACGCCAGGAATCGCCACACGCCTGCTGGGTCGAGAGACCGACGGCCTCGAGCTTTTCCCAGATCTCGGGGATATCCTCGAGCTTGATCCAGTGGAGCTGGATGCTCTGGCGGGTCGTCCAGTCACACACCGCCGCCCCGAACTCGGGGTTGTCGACCGGCCCGCGAGCGTACTCGTCGGCCACGTCCGCTACCACTTCTAGCTGTCCGGGCTTCAGCACGCCGTTGGGCGTCCCGATACGCATCATAAAGTAGCTCTCTTGACCCTTCCGTTGGTGGTATAAACCCCACCATTTGAACCGCTCGAACCACGCGTCGTGTTCGTCTTCGGGGATGGCGTCCCACCCCTCCTCAGCGAACTTCAGAAGGCGGTCGCGGACCTCGTTTCCGTAGGCCTCGCTCTTCCAGCCCTCGACCTTGCTCGGCATGTGAACGGTGACGCACCACACACATATACGGCCGCGCGCCGCGACAAGCCTCCCCGTCACTCCCGTGTCAAAGCAACAGTTACCGCTACCGGGGACGCGCGGAGAGCCGTTACTCCGGCGCCGCGAGCCGTCGCCGCCTGCCGGGAACGTGAACGCTGTCAGGAACCACGGCTCGAAACACTCCCGTCACCGGGTCGGCTCGCCCAAGTTCCAGCCAATCAGTGACGCCCTCGGTTCCGCAGGCGATACACCGGCCGGCGACCCGGGCCTCGACGCGGCCAGCGTCGACGCCCACCTCGACGAACCCCTCCGCGAGAAAGTCCGCGAGCTCGCACGGACAAAAGTCACTGCGGGCGAGCCACCACAGGTCCGACACGTTCACTGCCCGGCTGTCGTTGACGCTCACCCACGCGCCGTCGTCGAGCTGGTGGATGGACGTGACCACACCATCGGGAGGGGCCGCGCCGGTGTAAGCGCGACGCTCGCGGCTCCGCTCAGCGCGCGTCGGGGGTCGGGGCAACCATCTCCGGTAACCGGCAGCGTGGGTAGCGATTACAGGTGGGCGCGTCATTATACGGCTGTATCCTCTTACTCTAGGTGATGACCGAGACGTACCGTGCCCCCCACACGCGGAGGCCGACCGATGAGTGAATCGGAGGAGACGCGCGAGGACCGCTACGCCGATGTCGATACCAGCCATCTCGACGACGTGGAGGATGGCTGCGGCTGTACCGAGATTTGGGAGCATACGAGCGACGCGGCCGAACGGAGCGAGGCCACCGAGGAGGCGAGCCAGAGCGACGAGAACGCGACCGATGGGGAGTGACTCCGGCGCCCTGACGGACCGGACGCACGGCGACGAGTAACTTTTGTTGCGGGCCGCGTTAACGAAACACGAATGACGAAGGGAGGCGACCCAGAGGAGGCGCCGCCGGGGGAGACGGCCCGCCGCGAGTCACCGGTCGGCGAACCGGTCATCCGACGCGACGTGGCCGGCGCAGACGCCGCTCGGTTCGACCCGACCGACCCCGACAGCGTCGCTGAAGCCGCTGACACCGTCCGCCGGTTCGCGGAGAACACCGCCGGCGCAACCGACAACGTCTATGTCCTGCGGGGTGCGGCCGCGTGTGCTGCCCTTGTCCGCGGCGAGGGGTCGTATAAAGCTGCTGCCAAACGCGCCGGCGGCGCGGCGTCCGTCTCTTTCATTCGTAAGTGGGCGCGCGTCCACGACCTCCCACGATCGGTGCGCCGCTATGTCGCGCTCGGGCGCATCGCTCCCACCGCCGCAAAACACATCGCCCGCGTCGGTGGCGAGGCGCGCTTTCTGCTGGCGTGGGCCGTTCTCGATCACGGCCTGACGGTCCGTGAGGTCCGCGCAGCCGCCTCGCGGGTCAACGATGGTGCCAGCGTTGAGGCAGCCCTCGCCGAGGCAGATGTGGATCTTGGACGCGTCGAATTGTCGCTCCCACCGGATACGTACCGCGCGCTCCGCCGGCGGGCCGCCCTCGAAGACGCCGCTCCCGACGATCTCGTCGCCGAGGCGCTTGACGACTACCTCGATAGGTAGTGCTCTGCCGCCGTCTGAAGAGCCGAGACGAACTGTTCGACCTCTCGCCAGTCGATCGTCTCGTCCGGGTAATGGGCCTCGTCGATGCTCCCTGGACCGAACACGACCGTCGGAATGCCGGCATCCACGTAGTGGCGCGCGTCGGTCCCATACGTCACCCCAGCTGGCGCCGTATCATTGAGTCCGACCCCTTCCATGCCGACCTGGACCGCCTGGGCGACCGGCTCGTCGGGATCGATCTCACTTGGCTCGAACTGCACTGAGAAGCGGTCGAACGTCGCTGTGAACTCGTTATCTAACGCCTCGGCCAGCGCGGTCTCAAACTCGCGTTCGACCGCGGCGACCGTCTCTGTGGGCGCCACGCCGAGGCGCCACTCGGCGGTCAACGCCGCTGGCACCGTTGAGGCCCAGCCGCCCGCTGTGACTGTCCCGCAGACGACTGGCCACTTCACCGGGTACTCGCCATACAACGGGTGGTTGACGCGCGCATCGCGCTTACACTCAAGCGCGCGGAACCGCTCGCGGACCGCCTCGAACGCATCGAGGGTGTCGGCACCGCGCCACCGCGTCGCCGCGTGTGCCGATCGACCCCTGAGTTCGAGCCGTTTCATAACACAGCCCTCACAGGCGACGACGGGCCGCAGTTCCGTCGGCTCGGCAATGATACAGGCGTCCCGATCAAACGGATAAGGATTCTCAAGCGCGGCCATGGCCGCGCCGACCCCACCTTCCTCTTCGCCGGCGACAGCCTCAACGACCACGCGACCGACGGGGCTAGCCGCCCCCGCTTCGGCCGCCTCCCGCAGGTCGAGTGCCGCGAACAGGCAGGCTGCGAGCGCAGTTTTCATGTCTACCGCTCCTCGGGCCGTGAGCGCGTCGCCGTCCCAGGCCGGTTCGAACGGATTTGACGACCAGATGCTCGCTTCCGCCGGTACTACGTCGAGGTGACCGTTTAGCAGCAGTGTCGGGCCCTCCGGAGCGAACTCGTAGACTCCGGCCACACTCGGCCGGTCGACGAACGAGGCGTCTGACTCATCGGGAAACGAGGGGTGTTCTGCGAGCCGTTCGGGGTCGGCGGTCCACTCGTAGGTCTCGAAGCCGAGGTCGGAAAGATGGTCCCGGAACCACTCGGCGGCGGCCGACTCGTTTCCGCCGGCGGTATCGAACCGCAGGAGCTGCTCGACGAACGCGCGTCGGTCCATATCTCCTAAGATGTGCGCGCTGAGAAGAACCCACCGCGTCCATCGAAACTGTTTATCCGACGGCCCTATTACAGTAAGGTGAGGGCCGATAGCTCAGCCCGGCAGAGCGTCCGGCTTTTAACCGGACGGTCGTGGGTTCAAATCCCACCCGGCCCGTATTTACCCACGAACGACAATGAGCGGGCGAATCGACCTCCGACAGCAATTGGCCTCCTGCGAATCGCAACCGGCAGGCGTTTGTAGGACGCGAGCGGAATTAGTTTGGCCCGGGTCAACCCCCCACGCCCTGCGACACTGGCCAGCGATGAGTCGAGCCCGCTGTCTCCTGCTTAATTCGACGCGCTTCCAGCCTCAACCACTATCCCGTTGACGAGCACGAATGCGACAGCCAGCAGGGCTGCGACCAGCGCGAAGCCGAGCGACAATCGACCGGCCAGGTCGGCTGAGACTCCGAGTTGGGTGACTATCCACGGAGATGCGAACGCAGCCGCGAGCACGAACGACAGCCCAATGGCGGCGATCCAGAGCCCGCCGAGCGGGGACAACGGAATAAGGAAGAGCCCGTACCCAAGGACAAGGCTACCGAACGCCGCCGTTACGACGGCGGCGACACCGACGTGTCTCCGTGTATCGACTGCTGTGGTTGTCATACATCTATCTCACGCGCTGATAATATAACCGTCGCGTGATCAGTGCTGTTCCGGTGCAGTCTCGGCATCCGAGAGGGCCTGCACGCTTATGTTCGCGGCCGCTCTCCTGTCGGTATGCGTGAGCCGGCGAGTGACCCGGAGGAACTCGACGAGGAGCTGACGGAGTACGAAGGCGACCTCGCGGACATTGGCGAGGACGTTCGCGGGCTTGTCAGCGCGCTCCGCGAGGAGACGGACTCATCGCTCCGGCTTGCAGTCCGCTACAGTGGCGACGAGTGGGACGTGCTCTTCGCCCGCCCGGATGTGAACGAGCAGTTCACCGATCTCGAACTGGAGACGCGTGTCGAGACGCTCGTATTCAAAGGACAGGGTGACCCGCCCACGGAGACGGCACTTGGTGATTTCGGCGCGCTAGAAGCCGTCATGCGCTGGTACGAGGGGGTCATTGTCGCGCACTTCCCAGTGCGGGAGTGGTCTGGACTCGTTTTCACCTTCGACCGACAGGATTCACCCATCGTCGACCTGGCGAACCGGTATCTCGACGACGACTAATCGGGGTCGTAGGGTGTCCAGCTCCGCGGGCCGGTGTCTGCGTTACCCCGGACGCGCAGCTCCGGGCCTTCGTCCGTCTCCCTCGTCTCGACGACTGCGTCGAACAGCGGCAGGAGTTGCTCTTTTGTACGGTCGTCGGTCGTCGTATCAAGCGCGAACGCGCCGACGAAGCCGGCGGCGTCGACTCGCGTTGTGAGCACGTGGACGAACTGGAAAACGCGCCGGAGTTCGGCGTACATCGCGAGCGTCGATAGCGAGTGAAGCCCGAAGCGGACCCCTGATCGTGTCGGGTCGTGGTAACAGTCCTGAAGGAACCCGGAGACGGCGATGCCGATGCCCGTCAGATCGCCGGGTGTGGCGACGTAGGTGGTGTCCGCGTCGTCGACGGTCCGCCCGAACCCTCCCTTCGAGACACAGTCGACAACGGAGAGCCGCCAACCGTCGCCATGTTGGCCAGCAAACTCTGACCGAATCCGGTCTGCGGTGTTCTTGGTCGTCGTGACCACGCCGGCGCGGCTCTCACTGCCCGCGATGAGGTCGAAGACGAGGTCGCGCTTGCCGGTCAGCGCTGGCCCGACGACGAGTACGGACGTCCCCGAGGGAACTGCCTCGGGTCGCAGCGGCGTCGCTGAACTCACGTTGGACGTGCGTTCCCGAACGGTAATCAAACCCGTCGCTCCTGGTGGCAACCCTTGCCGACCGTGTCGCGGAAGAAAGGGTTAACCAGCGGCCGCTCGCCAGCCCGGATATGAAAATACTCGTCACGGACCCTATCGCGGACGCCGGTCTCGACCGCCTCCGTGAAGCCGGCCACGATGTTGAGACGGCCTACGAGGCTGAGGGTCCGGCGCTCCATGAGGCAGTCACCGACGCCCACGCGCTCATTGTCCGTTCGGGGACTGATGTCTCTGCCGAGCTGTTCGCGGCTGCCGAAGAGCTCGTTATTGTGGGGCGCGCGGGTATTGGGGTCGATAACATCGATATCGACGCCGCCACCGACCACGGTGTCATCGTCGCCAACGCGCCGGAGGGAAACGTACGGGCTGCTGCAGAGCATACCGTCGCAATGGCGTTTGCCACCGCTCGCTCGATTCCCCAAGCGCACGCCCGACTGAAGACCGGTGAGTGGGCGAAGGGAGACTACCTCGGTACCGAACTCAACGGAACGACGCTCGGAATCGTCGGGCTGGGACGTGTCGGCCAAGAGGTCGCGAAGCGGCTCGACTCGCTAGGAATGAACCTAGTCGCCTACGACCCATACATTTCCGAGGAGCGCGCCGACCGGCTCGGCGCTGAACTCGCCGAGCTGGACGACGTGCTCGCGCGCGCTGACTTCCTCACCATCCACACGCCGCTCACCCCGGAGACAGAGAACCTCATTGGCGAGGCGGAACTTGCCGAACTTGAGGGCGGCTATGTCGTCAACTGTGCCCGTGGCGGTATCGTTGACGAGGCAGCGCTGGCGGCAGCCGTTGAGGACGGTACCCTCGCCGGCGCGGCTCTGGACGTGTTCGCCGAGGAGCCGCTTGCCGTTGACTCGCCATTGCTTGATGTCGACGATGTCGTCGTCACCCCGCATCTCGGCGCGGCGACCGGCGCCGCACAGGAGCACGTCGCGACCTCCATCGCCGAGCAGGTGCTGGCTGCGTTCTCCGGAGCGCCCGTAGTGAACGCGCTCAATGCCCCCTCGATGGATGAGTCGGCGTTCCCTCGGGTGAAGCCGTATATCGACATCGCCGAGACCGCTGGGCGCATCGCCGTTCAGTTGCTCGAGGGCCGCATCGAGAGCGTCGAGGTGACTTACGCCGGCGAGATCGCCGAGGAAGAGATCGACCTTGTCACCGCGAGCGCGCTCAAGGGCGTTTTCGAGCCTCTAGAGTGGCAGGTCAACAGTGTCAACGCGCCACGGGTTGCAGACGAGCGTGGTATCGAGGTCTCGGAGACGAAGCGCCGCTCCTCGGAGGATTTCCAGAGTCTCGTCACAGTCAAAGTCACCGGAAGCAACGACGCCGTCTCCGTCTGCGGGACGCTATTTGCCGGCGAAGACCCGCGTATCGTCCGTGTTGACGGCTACCGCGTTGACGCCATCCCCGGCGGGAAGATGGTCGTTGCGCGTAACACCGACGAGCCGGGCGTCATCGGCCTCATCGGGAGCGTAATGGGCGAGTACGACATCAACATTGCGGGCATGTACAACGCCCGCGAGACCATCGGTGGTGAGGCGCTGACGGTGTACAACGTCGACCAGGTGATCCCTATCGCTGCCCGTGAGAAGCTCCTGGCGGACGAGCGCATCCTCGATATTACTTATATCGAGCTGAACGGCGACGGCGCCGCCAGCTGATCTCCCGTCGCCGCGTTCGGGACGGCTTGAGAGCGAGCGGCTGTGGTGTCACGGCGGCCGGGGGCGGGTCGTTCGTTCGTGCTCACGTTCACGTCCCGGCCGGTCTGGCCGCCTCGAGGCGCGGTCTGGCGACCGACGCGGCTAAGAGGTTCTGTCTTTCCCGTCGTAACCGATGGCTATCCTCCCCTCGCATCGGACGCCATCGGTTGCCTCGGCGAGCCCGGCCGCCGGCAATCGAGCGTGCGTTAATGAAAGGCACGGACGGATCACGGCGCTTGTAGCGGCCATACGGTATAACGCGTCTCCTGGGCTCAACGGGTTGGCGTCTCCCCGACCTGCCGACCCACCGTTCATACCCTCGCTGCGGGCACATTATCCCCCTCGCCAGCTGTGTGACCCTCGATCCGCTCTGCGGCTCAAACAGGCAGCCGATCCGGACGGCCGGCTCGCGGTGGTCGAGTGAGGCTCAGACCAGTCGCCGGAGCCGTCCGAGTATGCTGCTGACGTCCCTGCCGGCGAGGTGGTCGAGAATGGCGTCGGTGTCGTTTGGGACGCCCTCCGGCTCCGAGCCCGCCGCGGCGGCGGCGTCGGGATCTTTCAATAGGTGGCCTGTTGTCAGGCAGACCACATCCTCGCCCGTGCTCACCTCGCCAGATTCGACGAGTTTTCGTAGGCCGGCGACCGACGCGGCGGAGGCCGGCTCGACGCCGATGCCCTCGCCGGCAAGCGCGCGCTGGGCGTCGGTGATCTCCTCGTCGCTCACGGCGACCGCGGTGCCGCCGGTCTCGCGGATGCCGGGCAGCGCTTTCGGCGCATTCACCGGGTTACCGATGCGGATTGCCGTCGCGATGGTCTCGACGTCCTCCCAGCGACGGGTCTCGGCGTTCCCCTCGCGGATCGCCTCTACCATCGGGGCGGCGCCTGCCGCCTGGACGCCGGTGAGCTTCGGCACGTCGCCGGGCGCGAGCGCGCCCGACTGGACGAGCTCCCGGAAGCACTTATACAGCGCCGCGGTGTTGCCCGCGTTGCCGACCGGGAGGACGATCCGATCGGGGAATCGTCCCTCGTCAGCGCGGAACTCCTCAAGTATCTCTAGACCGATGGTCTTCTGCCCCTCCAATCGGAAGGGGTTCAATGAGTTGAGGAGGTATGCCTCGCCGCGGGTCGCGAGGTCCTGCACGCGATCAAGACAGTCGTCGAAGTTGCCATCGACCTCGAGGATGCGGGCGCCGTGGAGGCTCGCCTGTGCGATCTTTCCTGCCGCGACCTTCCCCGCGGGGAGCAGGACGAGCGTCTCCAGGCCGGCACGGGCGCCGTACGCCGACAGCGCTGCCGAGGTGTTCCCCGTCGACGCGCAGGCGAGGCGGTCTACGTCGAGCTCTTGGGCGACACGGACGCCAACGGTCATCCCGCGGTCCTTGAAACTCCCCGTCGGGTTCATGCCCTCGTGCTTCACGCGGAGGTTGCGAACGCCGATTTCCTGTTTCAGTCGAGGTGCCTCGTGGAGTTGCGTGTTACCCTCCGGAAGGCTCACCCCCTGCTCGAAGGGGAGTGCGGCAGCGTAGCGCCACACGCCTTCGCCGTCGAAGTCGTCGAAGGTGGGGTACTCGGCGTACCGGACTTCGAGCAGCCCGTCGCACTCCGGGCAAGTGAAGACGACACCGTCGAACGGCGGCAATCGGTGGCCACACTCGATACAGTGGAGCCAGACGTCCTCAGCGCCCTCGGGTGGGTCGGGATGGACCGGCAGCGTCAGGTCAGCCATTACCGCTCCTCGCGCGCGCGGACGCAAAAAGCGGGTGGTTTCCGCGAACGAGGGCGGTTCACGCGTCCGACCGCGCGTATCCCTGCTTCTCGATGCAGACCCGCATCTCTGCCTCGTCCGTGTGTTTGTGGAGTCGAGTCGGCGTGTCACAATAGAAGGTCTCGCCGTCGAAGCGCAGCGTTACCTCTCGGGTGTCGCCAAGGAATTCCGTCCGGACGACGATTCGCTCGCCCGACTTCAGCCGATCCATCAGTTCGTCAGCGTCGACGTCGCCAGCGTCGATCTCGATCGTCACGTCGGTGGTATCGACGCCCTACCTCATCAACGCCTCGGAGTAGTGTGGCAACACTTAACATGAAACCAGACAGAGTGACGGGCGACGGCTTCACGGCCGCCTGAGACGTATGACGCTGCCAGACACGACGCCAGACCCGGAACTGCCCGCTCCAGACCGCGCCATCGCCGGCATCCCGCTCCCGGACGGCGGGCTCGTCCTCTATGACCCACAGCGCGCGGAGGCGTGGCTGCGCTGTGAGGGTCCCACTCCACTCGAACGTTAGGCTGGGACGAGGTGGCGTTCGCCCCATTCGCGCATCGCCTCGACGACCGGCTCAAGCGACTCCCCCCGCTCAGTCAACGAGTAGCGCACGCGAAACGGCTTCTCGCTCACGATTTCTCGCTCGACAAGGTCGTGCTCCTCTAAGCTTTCCAGTGAGTCCGAGAGCACCTTCGAGGAGATGCCGTCGACTGCCCGCTTCAGATCGTTGAACCCCTGTGGCTCCTCGCCTAACCGATGGATGATGACCGGGTGCCACTTCTTGCCGAGTACTGTCGCCGTCGCGGTGATGGGACACCACTCCTCGCCCGCACACCAGATCTCAAGTCCCTCGTCGTCCCCGTCCCTCTCGGTCATATCTCTTGATTCGACTGACGACGGAATAAGGTTACTTACAGGTACTAGGTTACCGTTCCATCGCGGTGAGACGTACGCGCCAGCCGTCGCCGAACGGCTGGACGTCCTCACGACGCCGGCGCGTTCGTGAATGGCCTGTGGGAGGCTGATGTCCGCGGGGACGACCTCGCCAGCCCCGTGCAAGCTGATCTTCGGCAACGCGAGGGCACCGTCGTCCCGGGAGAGATGGTCGATTCGAGGCGCTCGTCGTCGATATTGCCGACGAAGTCGGCCATCCCCCCCCCAGAGCGGCCCTGGGAGCCCGTAGCCGACGAGCGCGTCGACCACGAGGTCGGGATCGCCGGGCTCGCGGTCGAGCACCACACGCACGTCGCGGTTCAACAGGTGTTGGGCCGTGCGGAGGCCGACGCTCTCGTTGCTACTGCTGCTCGCGAGGATGATAATGAGTCCGTCGGCGCGGCTCGCGGCTCCGCGAGCGCGCGCCCGGTACGATTCCATCGTTTGTAGCAGCGAGGCCCGACGTCCTCAACGACGACGTGGCCGACCGCGCGCCTCTCTGCGGCTGTCACCGCAGGCACGGCGGTGGTGAACTCGGGCGACACAGGTTCCAAGCCTCTCCGTAATGTGTACTCTTGTATGACGTCGTCACACGAGTGCGAGGAGTGCGGGGCGAAGTTCGACTCCGAGCGCGACTTGGAGCGCCATCTGCGCGACCAGGGACTGGTGGATTAAATATCGGCACCGGCAAACTCATCGATGCGCTCGTGGACGTAAGCGGTCCACTCGTCGAGCGTCTCGTGCATCAGATCGCGGGCCTCGTCGACCGGGGTGGCGGTGTACTGGTAAACATGCCCGCCTGAGTCGAGCAGTCGGCGCTGGCGCTCGGCGAGACCTTTCTCGCGAAGCGTTGAAAGCGACCGGTTTACATTCGAGCGGTCGCGGTCAAGCGAGGCTGCGAGTTCGGCGACGGTGCTGCCTGGCTCGTCGCGGAGGATCAGATATGTGCGCACCTCATGCCGCTGGATGCCGAAGACGCACGCCAGTACGTCTTCGAACCCCGGTTCCTCGTCGAGCATCAGTTCTCGGAACCGCTCAGGGCTGGGGTCGCTTTGCATACCTCGCACTACGCCCCTGAGAGCAAGAATCCCCTGCTTACCCGTACCTCACCGACCGCCCCGTCGCGCCGAACATGACGACGAAGTGGATAGTCGTTGGTGTTTCCCGGTCGCACGAACGCCCACACGCGACAGCACCTTTCGTTCACCGGCGATGGATACGGACACAAATGGCAACAAGCAGTGCGACCACGACCAGATCCGCGACGAACGGTTCCTGGAAGGGTGGGGTCGTCGCCGGCCTCGCCGGCGCCACGGTAATGAGTGTCGTAATGTTGGCGATCGGGGCGACGAACGTCCTCGCCGGTGCCATCCCCGGCCTCTACGGGTTGGCGCTTCCGCCGAACCTGCCGGCCGGCCTCGTCGTCCACCTCTCACACGGCGCGGTCCTGGGCGTGATCTTCGCCGCTCTCGTTGGCGCTGCCAGCGTTGAGCGCCCGACCCAGCTCGTCGCGGCCGGTCTCGGCTGGGGTGTCGTGACGTGGGTCGCCCTTGCGGCGCTGGTGATGCCGCTGTGGCTGTCCGCAGTCGGTTTCGCCAGCCCGCCGCCCTTCCCGAACTTCGCCGTGCCGAGCCTGCTGTGGCACGTCACCTACGGTGTCGTCGTCGGCGCGGCGTACACGGCGATCGGCGATCTCTATGTACCGAATTAGTTTTCACTTCCGTGACGCGTCGCCCGTGCAACCGCGGTCGCGGCGTTCTACAGCAGGAACGTCAACAGGCCTTTTTGTGCGTGCAGCCGGTTCTCCGCTTGATCCCAGACGGCCGCGTTGTCGCTCTCAAGAACAACGTCGGTCACCTCCTCGCCGCGGTGAGCAGGGAGACAGTGTAACAGCGTTCGGTCGCCGAGCAGGTCCGCGTCGATCTGAAAGCCGTCAAACGCGGCGAGCTTCTCGGCGCGCTCGCTTTCCTGTCCCATCGATACCCATACGTCGGTGTAAACCACGTCCGCGCTGGCGACTGCTGCCTCGGGGTCGTCCGTCAGCTCGGGCGCGCCGCCGAGTTCGGCCGCGCGGTCAAGCACGGCGGCGTCGGGTTCGTAGCCGGCCGGCGTCGCCACTGTCAGGTCAATGCCAGTCATCGCCGCTCCTTTGAGGAACGACTGACACACATTGTTGCCGTCACCGACCCACGCGACGTTCACATCGAAGCCACCAAACCGCTCTTCGATGGTGAGCAGGTCCGCAAGCGTCTGGCACGGGTGGGCGTCGTCGGTAAGTCCGTTCACCACCGGGATGGTCGCGTACTCGGCGAGTTCGGTCACGTCCGAGTGGTCGAACATCCGCGCCATCACGCCGTCGACGTACCGCGAGAGAACACGTGCGGTGTCTTTGATCGGCTCGCCGTGCCCCAACTGGATGTCGTTGGGGCCCAAAAAGAGGGCGTGCCCGCCCAGCTGTGTCATCCCTGTCTCGAAGGAGATGCGCGTTCGGGTCGAGGGTTTCTCGAATATCATCGCTAACGACGCGCCGGCGAGTTCTGGATGGGATTTGCCCCGCGTCGTCCGTTCTTTTAAATCTGCGGCGCGGGTGAGCACGTCTGCCAGCCCTTCCTTCGAGAGGTCGTCGACGTCCGTGTAGTGGTGCGTCATAGGCGCGCCACCACCTCCTCCAGCACCGCCGTGGCGCGGTCGAGTTCCGGCAGCGAGAGCCGCTCGTTCGGCGCGTGGTCGAGGTCGGAGTCGCCAGGCCCGTACGTCGCCATCGGCACGTCCCACGCGGCGTAGAGGTTCATGTCACTCGTCCCGGTCTTGCGCAGCAGGCGGGGCTCCCCGCCGGCGTCGCGGATGGCGACCCGGAACGCGCGGGACACCTTCCCCCGCGGTGAGGCCATCACTGGCGGCACCGCGTCGTGCCAGTTGACGTGACCTGCCTTGAGCTCGGCGTCGGCGCGTTCACGCACTGTCTCGACGCCGAGTTCGGGGGGAACGCGTAGCTGCACGTCGAGCGTCGCCTCGACCGAGAGCCCATCCTTGCTGGTGCCGCCCTTGACGCCGACTGGCTTGGCCGTCACCTGCTCGAACGTCGGCTCGTAGGGGTCGTGGTTGAACCGGGCTTCGACCCGGTTCCACCACTGCAGTGCGTCTTGAATGGCGTTCGGCTCTGGGCGAGAGGTGTGGCCCGACTCGCTGGTCGCGAGGTACGTGCCCGAGAGAATGCCACGATAGCCCAGAGTGACGGCGTCCCAACCGGAGGGCTCGCCGTTGATCACGGCGTCGGGTGGGTCACGCGTCTCGACGAGGTGGCGTGCGCCCCGGGAGTCGACTTCCTCGCCAACGACGCCGACGAACGAGACGCCCGCTCTCACCGACGCGACGGCCATTGCCGCCAAAGGCCCAGTCGCGTCGACGCTCCCTCGGCCCCACAATACGGGGGGGTCGTACTCGTCGTCCTCATCTGCAACGCGAACGGGCACGTCGCCGGGCACCGTGTCGACGTGGGAGGTGAGCAGGACTGAGTCGTCGGCCGGTGCGTGGACGTTGCCTACTTCATCGCGCCAGGCCTCTCGATCCCGCTCTTCGAAGAACTCGATCAGCTGCTCAGCGGCGGCATCCTCCTCCCCGGTTGGCGACGGAATTTCGACGAGGTCGGAGAGCAGGTCCCGGACTTCCGTATCCGGACTCTGGTCTTGGAGCGTGCTCACGCGACCACCTCCGCAAGCGCGTCAACGACCGCGTTGCAGTGCTCGCGATCGGCGACCAGCGGCGGAAGCAGACGGACGACTGTCCGGCCGGCTGGCAGTGCAAGCACCTGATGATTCAATGCGAGGTCGCGGAGGATGCGGTTCGCCCCTCGCTTCACTTCCACGCCGACCATCAGCCCCGACCCGCGTACGTCGCGGGCATTGTCGCCGAGTTCGGTCTCCAGTTCCGAACGGAGATACTCGCCCACCTCGGCGGCGTGCGCGGCCAGGCTCTCATTTTGGATGACGTCCAGCGTTGCGCCCGCGGCCGCCGAGACCACTGGGTTGCCGGAGAACGTCGAGCCGTGGCTCGCGGCGCCGTCGGCGATCCAATCGCGTACGAGCGTCGCGCCAAGTGGCAGCCCGGATGCGATTCCCTTTGCTGACGTAAGCATATCGGGTACCACGCCGTGGGTTTCGCAGGCCCACATCGATCCTGTGCGTCCGAGGCCCGTCTGGATCTCATCCATAATCAGAGCGGCGCCATGCTGAGCGGTGTGGACACGGGCAGCTCGCAAGTACTCCGTGGAGGCAGGGTTGATGCCACCTTCACCCTGCAACGGTTCGAGGATGACTCCTGCAGTTTCGTCGTCAACTGCCTCAGCGAGTGCGTCGGCGTTGCCATAGGGGACGAACTCCACGTCGTCGATAAGCGGCTCGTACGGTTTCTTGTACTTGTCCTTCCAGGTGGTCGCGAGCGCGCCCATCGTCCGCCCGTGGAAGCCGCGCGTAGTGGCGACGAGCTTCGAGCGCCCGGTTGCGGAGCGGGCGAACTTCAGTGCGGCCTCGTTGGCCTCGGTCCCGGAGTTACAGAGCCACACGTTGTCAACCGTCTTCGGCGCCACGTCCGCTAATTGCTCGTACAGCGCCGTCCGCGCCGCGTTCGGGTACGACGCCTGCACGTAGAACAGCTCCCGCGCCTGCTCGACGACTGCATCAACCACTGCGGGATGTGAGTGACCGGTTGGGACGCAGGCGTAAGAGGCGCCGAAGTCGAGATATTCCGTCCCGTCCTCGGCGGTGAGGTACATTCCCTCACCCGAGACGATGGGGATGGGCTTCTCCGAGAAGACGAACGAACTCATATTACCGCCCCCGGTAGAACGTGCGTTCCGCCGCCGTCGAGTGCCGCCCGGATCGGCGCCTCGGCGTTGGCAGACGCGACGATCGCCTCAGCTGCCCCTGCCTCAAGCGCCTCTGTTATAGCCATCAACTTCCGGGTCATGAACCCCTCGGCGGCTGCCTCCAGTTCCTGATACTCCGCAGGGGTTGCGACCGACGCGATGCGTGTCTCTGGGTCGTCCCGGTCGGCGTAAACACCCTCAACGTCGGTGAGGACGACGAGCGTCGCGCCGAGTGCCCCAGCCACGGCCGCGGCCGCGCGGTCAGCGTCTGTGTTCACCGCAGTCCCATCGTCCGCGCGCATCGGGGGTGATGCGACCGGAGTGTACCCCGCCGCGAGCAGCGTCTCGAGCAGGTCGGCGTTCACCGAGTCGATGGTGCCAGAATGGTCGCCGCGCCGAATCTTCTTTTTGCCGTCCTCAACGACACGGACGGCGGACTTGCGCGGGCCAGTGAGCAGTTCGCCGTCGACGCCTGAGAGCCCGACGGCGTTCACCCCCGCGTCCTGCAGTCCGGTCACGAGGTCGGTGTTCACCAGCCCTGGCAGCGCCATCTTGAATACGTCCATCGTGTCGGCGTCGGTGAACCGGCCGACGACGCCGGAGGGTGTCTCGACGTACTCCGGCTCCTCGCCCATCGCCGCGAGAGTGTCGTCAACCGCTGTCGAGCCGCCGTGGACGACGACGCACTCTTTGTCAAGCCTGGCGATATCGCTCAATGCGCCCGCCGGGTCAACAGCGCGGGCGCCGCCGATCTTCACCACGACGGTCATCCTGTCACCTCTGCTGACGGGGGCTGCTTCATCCATCCCCTCAAGTCGTTCGTTCTGGTCTCGTACTCCGCTGTGATCATCGTATAAGACTCCGGTTCGGCACGCATCTTACGGCGCTCCCACCGGATGCAACCCGGTGAAATTCAACCCTGCGGTCTCTTCGTACCCGAGCGCGATGTTCGCGGCGTGGACCGCCTGCCCAGCTGACCCCTTCATCATGTTGTCGATCGCCGAGAACACGACTACGCGGCCGTTCGACGGGTCGAGCTCGAAGCCGACCTCCGCGTAGTTTGACCCTGCAACGGCCTTCGGCTCCGGGTACCGGTAGACGCCGCCTCCGCCCGCAGCCATGCGGACGAATGGCTCCTTGTCGTAGCTCCCGCGGTAGGCGCTCCACAGATCGCCCGTCGAAACCGGCTCATCTGGGAAGACGTGACAGGTCGCCGTGGCGCCGCGGATCATATCTACTGCGTGGACGGTGAACGCCAGGTCCAGACCAAGATACGCGGCGAGTTCGGCCTCATGCCGGTGGCCTGTCGGCGCATATGGACGAACGACGCCTGACCGCTCCGCGTGGCTCGCAGCCTTGCCGCCGCTCGCGCCGCCCTCGGAGGAACCAACCTTCAGATCGACGACGATCCGTTCATCACCGGTGACGACGTCGTCCTCGAGCAGCGGGAGCAGTCCCAGTATCGTCGCAGTCGCGTTACACCCCCCTGCGGCGATCAAGTTTGCGCCAGGGAGATTCTCGCGGTTCAGCTCGGGTAGCGCATACTCCGCCTCGCCGAGGAGCTCCGGTCGGGTGTGGCCGTCGTACCACTCGTCGTAGAGGTCGGCGTCAGGGAGCCGGAAGTCCGCCGACAGATCAACGACCGTTCCGGCAGCCTCCCGGAAGGCGTCGATCTGCTCCATCGAGACACCGTGCGGCGTCGCGGCGAACAGCAAGTCAACCGATTCCAGTTCGTCCGGCTCCGAGAAGCGCAAGTCGACACCTCGGAGATTTGGGTGGACGTGCCCGAGCGTCTTGTTCGCGTATCCACGCGAGGTCGCTTGGGTGAGTTCGAACTCGGGGTGGCCCACGACGAGCCGACACAGCTCACCGCCGGTGAAGCCTGAGGCCCCGACGACACCGACCGTCGTCATACCGCCGCCTCCTGGACGCCGGCGTCGGCGCGGGCCTCCAGCCAGTCGACGACGATGCCCGGCACGTCGACACCGGCCACCTCGTTCAGTGCTTTGAACTCGACGGTATGGTTCACCTCGTGGACGGTGTACGAGTCACCCGTTTCCATCAGGTCAACTCCCAGAAGGCCCCCTCCGACCGCGTCGGAGGCCGTCTCGACGAGTTCGCGCATCTCGTCGTCGACCGCAATACGCTCCGTCTCGGCCCCCTTCGCGGCGTTGGTGAGCCAGTGATCGGACGAACGAGCCATTGCTGCGACCGGCTCGCCGTCTGTTGCGAGCACGCGGATGTCGCGACCGGGCTTCTCGACGAACTCCTGGACGTAGAACACCTTGTGCTCGTAGTGGCCGAGCGTCTCCTTGTGCTCGAGGATTGCCTCCGCGGCGTTCCGGGAGTCGATCTTTGCCATCAGCCGGCCCCACGACCCCACGACGGGTTTAAGAACACATGGGTAGCCGAACGCCTCGATAGTCTCGAGGGCTGCTTCCTTCGTGAACGCCACTTCCGTCGCCGGCGTCGGAACGCCCGCCTTGGCCAACACGAGGCTGTTGCGCGCTTTATCGGCACATACTGCTGCCGTGTCCGGGTGGTTCACAACCGGGACGTCGTAGTGATCGGTGAACCGCGTTACGTACCGGGAGCGCGAGGTGGCGAGACACCGGTCGATCACGAGATCCAGGCCGTCGAAGTCGGCCGGCGGCTCCCCGAGGCCGAACCGCTGCTTCCGGACATCGATCTTCACCACGTCGTGGCCGCGCTCGCGCAGCTCCGACAGTAGGAGCTTCTCGTCCCGCCGGATGCGCGAGTAGAGCATTCCGATCTGCATCGCCGGCGGGGGCTACTCGCCCCAGTCCTCCTCGAGTTCGGGCGCGGCGTCGAGCTCGACGGGGTCTGTCGACAGGACCTCAAGCTCCGCACCACAGGTCGCACAGTCGACGATCTCTCCAACCTCTAGGTCGTCGTGCAGGGTCACGTCGCCCCCACACTCGATGCAC